>CALGDB010000229.1 GCA_937884175.1 uncultured Flavobacteriales bacterium | reverse complement strand
GTGCGGCTGCCTTCTCCGAAGAACTCCATGGTCAACTGGTCTGGGAGCATGGGGTCGATCAAGAAGTAGCAAGCAATAGCGGTAAGCAAAATACTGCCCCAGTTACCGCGGTTCAATGCCGCCTGAACTTCTGCTTCCTTGCCGTCGTTTCCGACGCGAATCACCTGGGCTCCGATGATGGAGAAGATGATGCCGAGGGCAGAGATGACCAAGGGGAGCAACATGGTGGAGATGCCGTATGTGCTGTAATCGTATGAGGCGCCCATGTCACGGATGACGTAATTGCCGAGTACCATGGCAGCCAAAACCGTTGCGACGTATGAGCCGAACAAGTCAGCACCCATGCCCGCCACATCACCTACATTGTCACCAACGTTATCGGCGATTGTCGCTGGGTTACGGGGGTCATCTTCGGGGATGCCCGCCTCGACCTTACCTACCAAATCAGCTCCGACGTCCGCGGCCTTTGTGTAAATGCCGCCGCCCACACGGGCAAATAATGCGATGCTCTCTGCACCGAGTGAGAAACCGGCAAGGGCTTCCAAGAGGATGGTGAAGGACTCCACATTGCCGCCGGCGTAGTCCACGCCAAGGATGCTGGTTTGGAAAAGCAGGATGAACAAAGCGCTGAGTCCGAAGACCGCCAAACCGGCTACGCCCAATCCCATGACCATGCCACCTGTGAAGCTGACCTTCAAGCCTTCGCTCAAGCTGGAGCGAGCCGCTTGTGTTGTGCGAACGTTGGCTTGTGTCGCGATGCGCATGCCGATGTTACCAGCCAACGCGGAGAACACCGCACCGATGACGAAGGCGACGATGATGAACCAGTGGGTGGTTTCAACCATGCTAGCCACTAAGCCGAGCAATGCTCCGGCGATTACCACGAAGACGGCGAGGATACGGTACTCCGCGCGAAGGAAGGCGAGGGCGCCTTCGTGAATGTGGTTGGCGATTTCAGCCATTCGGGCTTCGCCAGCGTCTTGCTTGCGAACCCAAGCAGCCTGCACGGCCATGACGAGCAATCCCAAGATGGCAATTGCCGGTACTGAATAAAGCAGCGTTTGATCCATAATTGTGTGTGTATGCGCGTGTTCGCGCTGTTGTTTCGGGTTAATTTTTCAGCTTACGCGACATAAGCTACGCTTTTTACGGCCTCCATGATGTCCTTCACTTGCGGAAGGGCCTCGTCGATGAGGGGAGGAGAGAATGCAAAAGGAGTATCCGATTGGCACAACCGGACGACCGGCGCGTCCAGGTAGTCGAACGCGTTGCGCTGAACGCGGTAAGCGACTTCGGAACTGATGCTGGCCACTGGGAAGCTTTCTTCAACGATGACCAAGCGGTTGGTCTTCTTGATGCTCTCAATGATGGTGTCCAAATCCAGCGGGCGAATGGTCACCAGATCGATGATTTCAACTTCGATGCCTTCCTTCGCCAATTCGTCAGCGGCCGCGTGAACGGTCTTCAGAATTTTACCAAAGGACACAATGGTCACGGCATCGCCCTTGCGGCGGATGTTGGCTTTGCCAATGGGCACCAAGAATTCACCCTCAGGAATCAATCCTTTGTCACCGTACATCTTCTCGCTCTCCATGATGAGGACGGGGTCGTCATCGCGGATGGCGGACTTCAGCAATCCTTTCGCTTCGTAAGGCGTGAAGGGAGTAACCACTTTCAAGCCGGGAATCGATGCGTACATGGATTCGAAGGACTGGCTGTGGGTAGCCGCCAACTGGCCTGCCGTTCCATTTGGACCGCGGAAGACGATGGGCACGTTGTACTGACCTCCGCTCATCTGCAGCATTTTGGCTGCGTGGTTGATGATTTGATCAGCGGCCAGAATCGCGAAGTTCCAAGTCATGAATTCAACGATGGGTCTAAGGCCGTTCATCGCTGCGCCAACGGCAATACTCGCGAACCCGAGTTCCGCAATCGGCGTGTCAATGACACGTTCCGGACCGAACTCGTGGAGCATTCCTTTCGAAGCTTTGTACGCGCCGTTGTATTCGGCGACTTCTTCCCCCATCAAAAAGACGTCCTTGTCCCTTCGCATTTCCTCGCTCATGGCCTCAGCCACGGCCTCTCTGAATTGTACTTCGCGCATGCGCATTTAGTTAGAATGGTCGGCAAAGATACATCAACAAATAAAGGAATAAAACCCTCATTTCAAGGTATGAAAAAATCTATGCATGCATAGGAAATTTCCGTCGATTTTGGACGTCAACTTCCTACCTTTGAACCATGAAATTACTTGTCTGCATCAGCCAAGCACCCGACACGACAAGTCGCATCGCGTTCACCAATGACGACCGCGAGTTCGACTCCAATGGGGTGCAATACATCGTTAATCCCTACGATGAATGGTATGCGTTGGTACGCGCCATCGAATTGAAGGAACAACAGGGCGGCACAGTCACCACCATTACGGTCGGTGGCGCCCAATGCGACCCAACCATTCGCAAGGCCCTGGCGATCGGCGCCGATGATGCCGTGCGCATCGACAGCGAACCCACAGATGCCATGCAAGTGGCGCGCCTGATTGCAGGATACGCTAACGGCAAAGGTTTCGACGCCATCCTGTGCGGAAAGGAAACGATCGATCATAACGGTGCGGTCGTTCCGGCGATGCTGGCGGAGCTGCTCGATTGTGGATTTGTGGCGAATGCGACCCATTTGGACGTCAACGGCAGTGAAGCATCTGTGAAGCGCGAAGCAGCTGGAGGGGAGGAAAACGTCACCGTTATGTTGCCCTTGGTCCTGAGCGCAGCTAAAGGCATGGCCGAGCAGCGTATCCCCAACATGCGCGGCATCATGTCCGCACGAACCAAGCCACTGGCGGTCGAAGCCGCCACTGCGGAGAGCGGCTCGCGCATTGAGCGTTTTGCTCTGCCACCTGAAAAGGGAGCTTGCAAGATTATCGATGCGGAGAACGCCGCTGAACTTATTCGTTTGCTTCGCGAAGAAGCCAAAGTCATCTAAGCCATGTCAGTACTCGCCATCATCAACACCCAGAACGGATCCGCGACGAAAAGCGGATTGGAAGCAGCAAGCTATGCAGCGGGACTCGCGGCACAACTCGGCACCGATGCAGTCGGCATCGTTGCCGGACCGTTGAGCAGCGCCGATGCCATCGGTGCCGCAGGCATCACACGCACCTTGCACCACGAAGGCGCCGTTCAGGACAGTGGCCAATGGGCCAAGCTCGCCGATGCAGCCGCAGAGGCCGCGGGAGTTGCGCATGTCGTGTGCGGCCACGACCATTTTGGACGCGCGGTGGCCCCCCGGGTTGCCATTCGCATGAACGCCGGCCTAGTTGCAGGCGTGACGCACTTGCCCGAAGGCGGTACCGTCCGCAAAAACGTATTCTCCGGAAAGGCCATGGCCGACGTCGCTGTGACCACCGACAAGGCGGTCTACACCGTGACGCCAAATGCCTTCGGTGTAGCAACGGACGGTTCTACCACGGCCGTGGAAGCCTTCAGTGCTGACCTCGGTGCCGCCCGTGAGATCGTCACCGGATTCGAATCGGCAAGCGGGGACGGCCAAGTGCCACTCCCGGAAGCGGAGTTGGTCGTCAGTGCAGGACGCGGATTGAAAGGCCC
>CALGDB010000228.1 GCA_937884175.1 uncultured Flavobacteriales bacterium | reverse complement strand
CTTTTTGGTTCGAGATTTTTATTGCTCACTGCGGGCGGCACGTTGTGCAATTCGGGCAGCGACGTCAGGGTTTTCAGCTAGAAGCGCACCAAACGTGGCTGTCCAGTCAGCATAATGAGCGAAGTTTCTAATTTCACCTGCTTCATTGAACTCCATAGTTCCATACGCCATTAGTTTTTGGGTTGCATCGCCCATAGTCATATTCCACTGACCATAGTAGCGGACGCTACCATCTAGAGACATAGTCAACGTATCGATTCCGGGCAGATAGACTGCATTTACAAGTTCAGCATCCATGAGAGCTGTCATCATCTTCCATTGTTGCATGGACTCGTCTTTCGTTCGGTCCTCTTCCTGAAAGCCGGTTCCTACCTCGATAAAATCGTCGGCAAAAAGATCAGGGTTAATTGTTTTGCTCTGGAACCCATCGAACATTGCTTTCATGGAAGCGAGATTTGCATCATAATTTGGGTTTTGCTCTTCTGAGCCGGAATTGCAAGCGAAAATGATGCAAAGCGCGAGAGCGGCGAAAAAGAAGGAATAGTTTTTCATCGAAATTAGAGGTTGTTGAGAGTGGAAAGCTAATTCGTTTTTGCTTAAAAAAAAGATAAGTCTCGATTTTTCGAGACTTATCTTTTTTAGCTCCCCCACCTGGACTTGAACCAGGGACCCTCTGATTAACAGTCAGATGCTCTAACCAACTGAGCTATGGAGGAATATTCGGACGGCAAAGATAGTCCTTTCTTTTCGTTCGTGGACGAATTGGGCATTTTTTTGCGTCTGCAGCCTATACGGCGGCGCTTGCAGGAATGTTGCATCAGCCCGGTAGACTCGGAGAAGAACCGGTACCTTTGCGGCAGATTTCTGGAAACATGAGTTTAGTAACCGTTGGCACCGTGGCCTTTGATGCCATCCAAACCCCATTTGCTTCTTCAGGTAAAATCGTAGGCGGAGCCGCCTCATACATCGGCCTCAGCGCGAGCCAATTCGCGAAGGAGCAGCACATCATCTCGGCCATTGGGGATGACTTTCCCCAGTCGTTCATCGCTGAACTCGAGTCGCGCGGAGTCAACACAGAAGGCCTTGAATGTCGAAAAGGCGAGAAGAGCTTCTTCTGGAAAGGGAAGTACCACATGGACATGAATTCCCGGGAGACCCTAACCACCGACCTGAACGTATTAGCAGATTTCAGACCAGTCGTTCCGGAATCTGCCAAGCACTCGGACTATGTCATGCTAGGCAACTTGGACCCCAATGTGCAGGCGAGCGTGTTGGACCAGATGGCCAAGCGCCCTAAGCTCGTTGTGCTGGACACCATGAACTTCTGGATGGACATTGCGCTGGACCCGCTCAAAGCGGTGTTGCAGCGCATCGATGTACTCACCATCAACGATGAAGAGGCACGCCAACTTTCCGGCGAATACTCCCTGGTGAAGGCCGCTCAAAAAATCCTATCGATGGGTCCATCCACCTTGGTCATCAAAAAAGGTGAGCACGGCGCGTTGCTCTTCAATCAAGATGAGGTCTTCTTCGCCCCGGCGCTGCCGTTGGAGGAGGTCTTGGATCCGACCGGTGCAGGTGACTCTTTTGCCGGGGGCTTTATCGGATATTTGGCGCACACCGATGACACCTCGTTTGCAAACATGAAGAGCGCGGTGGTTTTGGGGTCAGCATTGGCGTCATTCACCTGCGAGCAATTTGGCACCGAGCGTCTCCTGAGTTTGACCCAAGGAGAGTTAGACGAGCGCATTCAGCGGTTCGTTGACCTCGTCGATTTTGACATTGTATTGAAGGGCTGACCTTCAGTTATTCGGGCCGCTCCGTAGAATATTCGGGCAGCCACTGCACTGGGTCGAGCGCCGTGCCATCCACCCACCATTCGAAGTGAGAGTGGGGACCTGTGGAATGTGTCCCCGTTCCACCCAAGACCGCAATGGGGTCACCCACTTGAACCCGATCGCCCGCTTCTACGAGCAAGCTTTGGTTATGCTTGTAAATGGAAATGCGGTTGCCAGGATGTTGAATATTGACCACGTAACCACCGTCTGATGTGTACGACGCGAGCATCACGGTACCATCGTCCACCGCGTGAATTACCGACCCAATGGGTGCAACAAAATCAACCCCGAAGTGCCCGATGGCCGGGTCGAACTCCGAGGAGATTTCCCCCTGCAACGGCGCGAATGGAATGCTCTTTGAAGCCTGTTCATTGGATTGCGCGCGTTGCAGAGCAAACCGGTCTTCATCTTCAACACGCTCACGTAATGCCAAATCCTCTTCGGTCAACCCCCAGTCATTCAACCCCTCCTCTGTATCAGCCATGGCTGCGCTGTCCAGTACGGTGGGTTCGACTTCATCCACCACCACCTTGCCCGTTAGTACCGTGCGTAGGTCGTTCATGTATCGCTCCTGAACAGCCAGCGCGTAAAGGGCACTGTCCGCGCGCAGCTCTGCGTCAATGGCGCGCAGGCGGCTGGCCTCGCTGACGTACCCCGGCACGATGTACTCGCGCAGCGGCGTCCACGCGACGATGAGGTAAGTGAGCCCGGAAATGGTGACCAATAGCACTCCGGATGTAGCGGCCAACCCCCACCGGTTGACCGTCATTTGCCATCGTTCCTTGTAGGATTGTTCCTCGCGCAGGACCAAGCGGTAGCGCTTGAACCAGCGTTCGCGGAAGTTGTTGAGTTGTGCCATTGCTGCGAACAAATATCGCGGAATACACGAAATGGCATCGTTTGGTCGCCGCGTTTGGAATAATTTAGCGGATTCTGCGTTGAGCACCTGTCCATGGGACCAAATAAGATGAGCAAAAACGGGATGTTGGGGTGGGGGATAGTTATCCTCCTCATAGGAACGGGATGTTCCACAACACGGGACGGTTTCGCTTACCGGCTCTACCACAACACGAATGCCAAATACAACGGCTTCTTCTACGCGGCCGAAGCGATGAAGGAGGCCGAGCAAGTGCTCTATGAAGGGTACGAGGAAAATTGGGATGAGATTCTCCCCATCTTCCGCCCGGTCGACGAGGCAACCGGTCAGCAAGTCTACCCGTTGATGGAGCGTGCCATCGAGAAGTGCACAAAGGTGGTCGACAAGCACACCATGTCGCCGTCGCGTCGGCAGCAAAAAGACTTGAAGCGCCCGGAGCTGAACAAGTGGATCGACGACAACTACGATGTGATTGCCCGCGCTCATTTGATCAAAGGCGAAAAAGAAAAAGCCCTCGAGGTGTTCCAGTACCTCGTTCGGACGTTGGATTACCCTGACGCGCAAGCTTGGTCAAATGCTTGGATGGCACGGACGTACATGGCCTTTGACGACCGAGTACGGGCCAGCAACACCCTCATTAAAGCGGCGCAAACCAAACGGGTGGACGACCCAGAGGTGATGGTGTATGTGCATCAGGTTTACGCTGCGTTTTACTTGATGTACGATGAAGTAGAGGCGGCCATCGAACAATTGGAAGAGGCGTTTGACTATGTGGAGAAGCGAAAAGACCACGCGCGTTTACTCTTCATCTTAGCCCAGTGCTACGAGGCCGCTGGACAATCCGAAAAAGCCATCGAGCGCTACAACGAGGTTGTGGATTTGCGCACACCTTACGAGTTGGAGTTTTACGCTAAAATCAAGCAGGCCATGGCGTTCGATCGCCGTGAAACCAATAGCGAACCCATCATTGAGTTGTTGGAGGAGATGCTTGACGACGACAAGAACGATATCTACAGGGATCAAATTTTCTTCGCACTGGCCACGTTGGCGCTGGAAGAGCGTCGCCGGGAAGATGCGGTGGATTTGCTAAAGGAGTCACTCTTGGTGAATGACGAGAATACCCGCCAACGCATGAAGAGCTACTTGATGCTCGGCGACCTCTACATGGAGGACCTGGACTACACCAATGCCCAAGCGTACTACGATAGCGCGCGAACCTTCATGGAAGATGAAAACGAACGCTTCGATGAGGTGGACGCGATGGCAGACAACCTCACGGAACTGGTCACCAATTTGAACACCATCACCGAGCAAGACAGCCTCTTGGAGATCTGTGACCTGCCCGAGGATGAGCGCAACGACCGTATCGCGGCGATTATCGCTCAATTGGAAGAAGAGGAGGAAGCACGCAAGCGAGCGGCAGAGGCAGCCGCAGAGGCGGAGCTGGCGAATGCTGGCGACCAAGGTGCGGGCATGTTCTGGCCGTACAACGCCCAACTCAAGGTGGCGGGACGCCGAAATTTTCGCGACTATTGGGGCGACCGACCACTGGAAGACAACTGGCGGCGCGCGATGAAGATGGACGTGGCCTTCTCGAATGAAGTGGGGGTCGGGGAAAATGAAGCGGGGGCCGTTGATTCGGTGGAAGACGGTTTGGTCCCGGGGGAAATTCCAAGTTTTGATGAGCTCATCGCGGGGCTGCCGTGCGATAGCGCCGAGCGAGAAAACGCCGTGGCGATGATCGCAGAAGCTTATTACAACGCGGGGTTGGTGTACAAGGAAAAGCTTTCCGACCTTGAGAACGCCATCGACACATGGACGGAACTGACCGAGCGCATGGATGAAAGTGAATTCCATCCGACGACGTACTACCAACTGTACCGAACCTACCTGCAGCGCGAGGTAGAGGAGAACTACCAAAGCCCCTTCTGTGCCACCTGCAATTCGGAGTACTGGCGTGTTCAAGTGATGGAGCGTTATCCCAATTCGGAGTGGGCCATCTTGATTGAAAACCCGGACTTCGCGGACCAAGAAGAGGTGCGCCGCGAGGAAGAGCGATTGGCGTACGAGGAGTTGCTTCAACGGCATTATGCAAAAGCGTACCAAGAGGTGTTGCTCGCAGCTGATGAAATCATCAATTACCACCCGATGAATAACTACGTCTGCAAGTACCGATTGCTGCGTGCACAGAGCATTGGTGGACTCAGCGCACGAACAGGTGGGGATCGTCGGGCGTATTTTGAGTCGCTGCAGCTGATTATTCGGGACTGCCCGGATACGGAAGAGGCGGAATTTGCTCAGGCGTTGCTCACAGCTCTGAACGGCAGCGCGCGCGATGCCGAGAAAGCCGAAGAAACCGAGGAGGAAGCAGAGGTGGTGGTATGGGGGCACAAACCTTATCTCACACATTACTTCGGCATGCTGGTGCCAGTAGGCCGGGGCAATGTCGAGGAACTGCGAGCAACCATTGCAGACTTCAACACCGAATTTTTTGCTTCCAATGAACTGCGGGTGACCGCAAACTTGATCAACCGAAACTTCCAGATTGTCCTTGTCAAAGATTTCAAGCGGCAGGACTACAGCCTTAATTACTACGAGGTATTCACCAACAACACCGACCAACTCGGCGCCATCAACTCTTCCGGATACGCCCTGTTTACCATTTCGACCGAGAACTACATCGAACTCTTCAAAAACAAGGAGACGGATAGCTACCAACGTTGGTTCGAAAAGGTTTACCTCGAAGGAGGTGAGTGACCCTTAGCGCGTTAGCGGGTTTCGAATTACCTTTGCGCCATGCTTGGAACCACCAAAAAGTCAATGAAACCAGAAACGTCATCGGATAACGCGGTCAACCGAATCGCGAAAGGCACCACCTTTGAAGGGGTGCTCCGCAGTGAAAATAATGTCCGCATCGACGGGACGTTTGAAGGAGAACTTGTTACCAAGGGCCGTTTGGTCATCGGAAAATCAGGTCGAATCAAAGGCTCTGTATCATGCGCTCATTGCGAGACAGAGGGGGAAATGGAAGGAAATATTCTCGTCCAGGAACTCTTCGTTTTGAAAGCTTCAGCCAAGGTTCACGGCGACATCCAATACGGACAGCTTTCGGTTGAAAATGGCGCGCAAGCCACCGGCAACCTGCACTTGACCTCCAAAGTGAAGGACATCAAAGACGCTGGCCGCGATAAGCAACCCGTGGCTCAGAAGGCAAACGCCCAGCAGCCAGCCGCGGTGTAACCCCGTAGCATTTGGCACCACAAACCCCCAAGCGACCCTCAAAATCCGGCTCTTTCATGCGGTTTTCCGGCATGGCATTCACCATGGCGGGATCCATTGGTGTGGCTGTTTTGCTGGGGCGCAAATGGGACCTCAGTACCGGTCACGAGTTTCCCCTCGGAACCCTCCTTGGAGGAGTTTTTGGAACGGCCGCTGCCATTTGGATGGTGATCAAAGAGTTGTCGAAATAACCGAATCCACATGCGCTTTTCGATGAAATTGACCGTGGCTAATGCCGTGTTGCTGGGAGCGGGGATGGTGATTCCCCCGTTTGCACCCTTTGCCTCGACGTGGGTGTGGTTAGCCGTGGTGTGTTGGTATTTTGGATTGACGCTGCTGTTGAACCGTTGGATCCAGTTAGCCATGTGCCGGTCTTCGATGCAGTTCATCACGGCTGTGAATGGCTCGACGGCAGTCAAGATGTTTTCGAGCCTCGCACTCGTTACGGCCTACCTCGTTTTGGTGGGCGGAACGTACCGGGTGCACTTCGTCTTGGGATTGTTTGTGGTCTTTGCTGTCAACACGGTTTTACTTGTTGTTGAATCGCAAAATCACGCACCTCGCGAACCGAATTGAAGATTTCCACTTCCACGGGGAAAGAAATTCGCAAAACTTCGATGCTGCCTGTGTCCTGTGAGTTATTTTTGCGCGGAATTCAGCCTTATCGCCAAAAATGTATCGTCTTTTTAGTTCATTCAAGGCCCTTTTTGCAGCCTTGCTTCTCCTTATAGGAACAGCGCTTTTGGCTCAAGACCACGGCCACGCTGATGAGCACGATGCACACGCTGAGCACTCCGATCACGATGCGCACGCTCACGGCGATGAGCATGGCGATGCGGATGTCGACCTCAGCCACGAGGGCGACCACAGCGATGACACTCACGACCACGAATCACACGCGGATCACGCGCATGCTGACCACGCCCACGATGAAGAGTTCGTTGCGGGCAAGTTCATCATCCACCACATTGCAGACGCTCACGACATCCACCTCTTCGGGGATGTCCACATTCCACTGCCGGTCATACTTTATATTGAGGGACAGGGAGTGAGGGTCTTCATGAGCAGTGCATTTGAGGGCCACGGTCACGGCAACAAGACATGTGAAATGGATGGCATTGCTTACACCATGCATGCTGAAGACGGTGCGGCTGCGGACGGCACTCCTGTTGTCTCGGGCCAAATCACGGCCGCCGCAGATGGCTCCGCCCTCACCGTTTACGATTTCTCTATCACGAAGTCGGTATTTGGGATGCTACTCATCCTCGCGGCGATGGTGTGGATGTTCTTGAGCATTGCAGGCTACTACAAGAAGAACCGAGGCCAAGCCCCGAAGGGCATGGCCAATGCCCTAGAGCCATTGATTATTTTCGTTCGGGACGAGATCGCTAGGCCCTCAATCGGGGACAAAGCGGACAAATTCATGCCGTTTCTATTGACGGTTTTCTTCTTCATTTTCTTCTGTAACCTCTTGGGATTGGTTCCTTTCCTCGGTGGGTTCAACATAACCGGCACGATCGGTGTAACTGTCGTCTTGGCGACGCTGGTCTTTTTCTTGACCAACCTGAATGGAAACAAGCATTACTGGGGCCACATCTTCTGGCCTCCTGGTGTACCGCTTCCCGTAAAATTCATTTTGGTGCCGATCGAGGTGTTCAGCATCATCATGAAGCCGGCTGTATTGATGATTCGTTTGACCGCGAACATCAGCGCGGGACACATCATCATCCTCGCGTTTACGAGTTTGATTTTCATTTTCGGTGACGGCGGACAAGCCATCGGAGCCGGATCAGGCATGGGGATATTCTCCACGGCATTCATGATTTTCATGTACTTCTTGGAATTGTTGGTGGCTTTCTTGCAAGCCTTTGTATTCACCTTGCTCGCCGCGATTTATTTCGGCGACGCCACCCACGACCCCGCACACCACTGAATTAAAATCCATCCACAATAAAAACCAACATTATGGAATTGTTGAGCATTCTTTTTGAAATCGGAGTAGGTCAAGGCCTTGCAGGTCTTGGCGCAGGTGCAGCAGCGATTGGCGCTGGTATCGGTGTAGGCCGCATTGGCGGATCTGCATTGGAAGCAATGGCACGTCAGCCAGAAGCAACCAGCGACTTGCGTTCTAACATGATTGTTGCCGCGGCACTTGTTGAGGGTGTTGCTCTTTTCGGCATCATCATTTGCTTGCTCGTAGCCCTCGGATAATAAACGATGGGAGCGCTACTTACACCGGCCCTCGGGACCGTCGTTTGGGCATCCATTGCATTCCTTGTGGTGCTTCTTGTACTCCGCCGTTTCGCGTGGGGTCCGATTCTGTCTGCGCTGAATGAGCGTGAAGAATCCATTGCGGGCGCCTTGAACGAGGCGGAAAAGGTCCGCAAGGAAATGGAAGAGCTGGCCGCGAGCAATGAAAACCAATTGAAAGAAGCCCGCGCGGAACGCGACCGCATGTTGCGTGAAGCCCGCGAGATGGCCAACCAGTTGGTAGCCGATGCCAAAAACACAGCGCGCGAAGCAGCCGACAAGGAAGTAGCTGCCGCCAAAGACGCCATCGCCATTGAGCGCAAAGCCGCGGTTGCGGAGTTGAAGGCGGAGGTAGGCAACCTGTCCTTGGAAATTGCAGAGCGCTTGCTGCGAGAAAAGCTGGAGTCAAACGACGAGCAGAAAGCCCTTGTCAACCGACTCATTGATGAATCTCCATTGAATTAATCCATGGCCACTCCACGCGCAGCCATACGATACGCCAAATCCCTCTTCAGCCTTGCGGAAGAAAAAGGGGCGATTGACAACATGGAAAACGACATTCGGTTGTTGAGCGATGCCGTTCAAGAATCCGACGACTTGGAACTCCTGTTGAAGAGCCCTGTCATCAAGGCCGACGCCAAGGAAAACATCCTGGTGAAAATCTTCGATGGCAAGATTGAATCGCTCACGTTGGAGTTCATCAAGATTTTGGTGCGCAAGGGACGAGAGTCCATTTTGCCAGCCATTGTTGATGAGGCGCTGAACTTGGTTCGTCAGCAACGCAATGTGCGTGTGGCAGAAGTGAAGACAGCTGCACCCATGGACGACGAGTTGCGCAGCCGTGTTAGCGCAGCTTTGAAAAACTTTCACGACGGAGAAGTTGAACTCAAGGAAACCGTAGCGCCTGAGTTGCTCGGCGGTTTTCAACTGCTCATGGACAACCGCATGATTGATGCCAGCATCAAGCGTGAGTTGGAGCTGCTTCGCCGTCAAATCACAGATCACGATTACGAACCGGAATTTTAATCCGGACACCAAAACCGAACACCAGCCGAAATCATGGCAGAAATCAATCCAGCAGAAGTCTCTTCCATTTTACGTGAACAGCTCGCAGGCGTTAAGTCAGCCGCTGAACTGGAAGAAGTAGGAACAGTCCTTCAAGTCGGGGATGGCATTGCGCGCATCTACGGTTTGACCAACGTGGAATCCGGCGAATTGATCGAATTCGAAAACGGTGCCCGTGGCATTGTTTTGAACCTCGAGGAGGATAACGTCGGCGCGGTACTATTAGACCCTTCGGGTGACCTCAAGGAAGGCTCATCGGTCAAGCGTACAGGTCGTATCGCAGCCATCCGCGCAGGCGAGGGTATGTTGGGGCGTGTAGTCAACACTCTCGGAGAACCAATTGATGGCAAGGGACCTATTCAAGGTGACTTGTATGAGATGCCGATTGAGCGCAAGGCACCGGGTGTCATCTTCCGCCAGCCAGTAAGTGAGCCATTGCAGACAGGCATCAAGGCTATCGACGCGATGATTCCAATCGGCCGTGGCCAGCGTGAGTTAATCATCGGTGATCGCCAGACCGGTAAGACCACTGTTGCGATTGATACGATCATCAACCAGCGCGAGTTCTACGAGGCGGGCGAACCTGTATTCTGCATCTACGTCGCTGTAGGCCAGAAGGGTTCGACGGTTGCAGGCATCGTGAAGACTTTGGAGGAAAACGGCGCGTTGCCTTACACCGTTGTGGTAGCGGCAACTGCATCAGACCCTGCGCCGCTTCAGTTCTACGCACCGTTCACGGGTGCGGCGATTGGCGAATTCTTCCGAGACACAGGCCGTGCGGCATTGGTGGTATACGATGATTTGTCAAAGCAAGCGGTTGCGTACCGTGAGGTATCCCTGTTGTTGCGTCGTCCTCCAGGACGTGAGGCCTACCCCGGTGACGTATTCTACTTGCACAGTCGCTTATTGGAGCGTGCAGCGAAGGTCATTGGTGAACAGGAAATCGCCTCTCAGATGAACGATTTGCCCGCTTCCCTGAAGGACAAAGTAAAGGGCGGGGGTTCTCTGACGGCACTGCCGATTATTGAGACCCAAGCAGGTGACGTGTCGGCTTACATTCCGACCAACGTGATCTCCATTACGGACGGCCAGATTTTCCTCGAGTCCAACCTCTTCTTGAGCGGCATCCGCCCTGCGATTAACGTGGGTATCTCCGTGAGCCGTGTAGGGGGTAACGCTCAGATTAAGTCGATGAAGAAGGTATCGGGCACACTCAAACTCGACCAGGCGCAATATCGCGAGCTGGAGGCCTTCGCCAAGTTTGGTTCGGATTTGGACGAAGCGACCAAGGCGGTTTTGGACAAGGGTGAGCGCAACGTGGAAATCCTCAAGCAGGACTTGAACAGCCCAATGCGTGTTGAGGACCAGATCGCGATCATTTACTGCGGTGTGGAAGGCCTCTTGAAGGACGTGCCTGTGAACCGAGTGAAGGACTTTGAGGTTGCTTACCTCGACTACCTGCGATCAAAGCACGCGGACACAATGGAGGAGTTGAAGAACGGCAAGTACGGCGACGAGCAGAAGGGCGTCCTCTCTGCTGCTGCCAAAGAAATGACGGCTCAATACGCATAACCTATGGCTGGCGGACTCAAGGAAGTACGGGAACGAATTACATCGGTTCAAAACACGATGCAGATCACCTCTGCCATGAAAATGGTGGCAGCGGCGAAACTGCGTCGTGCACAGGATGCGATCACCCGCATGCGTCCGTACGCTGAGAAGCTCCAGGCTGTGCTGTCGAACGTGAGCGCTTCCTTGGACAGTGGTGAAGAGGTCTACTCCGAGAAGCGCGATGAGAAGCGCGTGTTGCTCGTAGCCATCACGTCGAACCGCGGCTTATGCGGAGGCTTTAACAACAACATCATCAAGCAGGTGAATAACGCCATCAAGCAAGGTGATGCGGAATACCATGTGCTCCCATTGGGCAAAAAGGCCAACGATGCCTTCAAGAAGGATGTGTCATTGGCACCTCAAGGCTTCGGTGAAGACACGTGGAAGATCTTTGACTACCTGAACTTCGACGCAGCTCAAGAAGTGGCGGAGGCCATCATGGAGCAATTCCGTGTAGGCACCTACGATGCAGTCAAAATCGTTTATAACAAGTTCGTGAACGCAGCCGTCCAAGAGCCGACTATGGAAGACTACCTTCCGTTGGAACCGCTTGAGACAGGTGAAGAGGGACCGAGTGGTGTCGATATCGAATACATTTTTGAGCCGAATCAAGCCGAGATTGTAGAGCGTATTATCCCGAACTCATTGAAGGTTCAGTTGTACAAGGGACTGCTCGACAGCCACGCGGCGGAACACGGTGCCCGAATGACAGCGATGCACCAAGCGACCGAGAACGGCGGTGAGCTTTTACGGGAGTTGCGCATTTCGTATAACAAGGCGCGTCAAGCGGCCATTACGACGGAGATCCTCGAAATCGTCGCAGGTTCAGAAGCGCTCGACGCGTAAAAACCAGCTGGCACAGTCCTTGTGTTTGTCTGACCCGTATTAGCTTCGGGGAATGGGCTTTCAGACACGCATATTGCTTTCTATGTTGCTCGTCATTGTTCTGGCATTGGCCGGAACGATGTACGTGGCGTGGGACTTCGCTGGCGATCAGGAAGAGGCGTACAATGCCCGGCGCCTCGTTCGTAAAGAGGCTTCGGTAGAGCGAAGTCTGAACTACACCCTCGACCGTTTGCCGGATTCTCTCGGAACGGAAGATATTCCCAAAGCCTTCTCTGATCGCATTTGCGAGTTGGCAGATATCCACGGCATGGACATTGCGCTGTACCGTCCAAACGGTCAACTGCTGACGCAATCCACCTTGACGGATGATGCAGGGGCGAAAATTCAGTTGCCAGTGGATGTGCTTGCGGCGTTGGAAGCGTCAGACGAGCGCATCCAAGGGCAATTGGATAGCGATGTGGTGAATGTGT
>CALGDB010000227.1 GCA_937884175.1 uncultured Flavobacteriales bacterium | reverse complement strand
TGGGCCAGAGGTGAATCCACAGGACATCCAAGGCATCCTGGCTGTTGTTGCGGTATGCCGTGGCGATGGTGCCGTGCAGTTCGTGGCGCACATCGTCGAGCGCCACCTCTATGCGGTGGTCGACATCCTGTTGGAAATAGGGCGCAGTTGCTTCCTCCACTTGAGCAGAGAGCAGAAGTGGCAGGAATAAACAGGCCCAAAGCGTGGCATTCAATTTTCGCATGCCCACAAAATTAGCCCGTGAGAGGGAACAAAATCGCCCGCCTTGTTGACGTACCTTCGCGCTATGGGCATGACGGAAATCGTATTTGCGTTCCTCGTTTACCTCTTACTGTTCGGAGCGAAGGGCATCCCTTCCTTTGCACGGACGATGGGCAAAGCCGTGCGTGAATTCCGCAGTGCTACCGATCAAATTCAGCGGGAAATCCTCTCCACCACCGACGACATTCGCAAGGACGTCAATGAGATGCGGAACTCCATGGACCCCATGAACTCGGTGCCGAAGCAGCCGAGTAATGCACCGAAGGCGGACCAATCCTCGGCAGATGCACCCAAAGCCGAGTAAATGGAAATTTTGATCCTGATCGCCGGCCTGGTTGTCTTGGTGCTGAGTGGTGACTACCTCGTCAAATTTGCCTCCGGGCTCGCCATCAAGATGCGCATCCCACCTGTCATCGTGGGGTTGACAATCGTGTCTATCGGCACCTCAGCACCGGAAATCATGGCTTCGGCCCGGGCGGCCTTAGAAGGCAACCCCGGCATCACGGTGGGCAATGTCATCGGTTCCAACATAGCCAACTTGGCCCTTATCCTAGGCGTGACCGCGCTGATTCACCCGGTCCGTGTCGACCGTTCGTTGATGCGCAGCGATTGGCCCTTGCTGATGGCTGCTTCGCTCGGCATCTGGTGGTTTGCCCTGGATCGGGCAATCACGCAAAGCGAAGGCCTTGTGCTCATGGGGGGTGCCGTCGCTTTGCTCGCCATGCTGTATTTCCGCAGCCAGCGAGGGCGATTGACGGAGACGTCAACAGAAGAGACCGCCGAACAAATGGAAGATGCCAACCGGCCGCTGGCGGTGTTGTTGGGCGGATGTGCAGTGGCCAGCTTAGGGCTGTTCTACGGCTCGGAATGGTTCGTTGACGGGGCGCGGCGCATTGCCATCAACAACGGCGTGAGCGACCACATCATTGGACTCACGGTCGTCGCCTTCGGCACCAGCATACCCGAACTCGTCGCCTCGGGCATCGCCGCGTACAAGCGCGAGCCGGACTTGGCGCTTGGTAACCTCATCGGTTCCAACATCTTCAACGTGTTCCTCGCTGCAGGCATCAGCGCGAGCATCATCCCGCTTCCCGTCGATGCGCAAGCCTTGGAATTTGATTTTTGGTGGATGACCGGCGTCGCCCTGTTGGTCGGCGTGATGATGATGCACAAGGGGCTGATCCACCGCTGGAATGGCGCCCTCCTCTTGCTCATCTACCTCGCCTACATCGGGTGGATTGGCGGGGACTTTCCAGTAATAGGATGAATCGTACGCCACTGGAAACCGTTCTGAATGAGGGGGCTGCGACGTGCTATGTAATGCGCGGAGTGTTTGCCCATGAAACATTCGAAGAGTGGCACGTGCTCATTCCCTGGCAGCAAAACGCCATCACCGTCTACGGCAAAGAACACCTCGAACCTCGCTTGACGGCGTGGATGGGACCGGCGTATGCCTATTCCAGCATTCGTTGGCCGGAACGCCCGATCACGCCGCCGGTGTTGGGACTCCGCGATGAGGTGCAAGGTTTTTGTGATTCTGCCCCCATTTTCAATGCCTGCCTCTTCAACCTGTACCGTAACGGGGTAGACTCCATGGGGTGGCACCGCGACAACGAACCCGAAATTGACCCGACGTGCATCGCCAGCGTTTCGTTTGGAGCGACGCGGGACTTCGCCATCCGGCACCGCCAGACCAAAGAGAAATGGATGGTCAGTCTCGGTCACGGCGACCTCTTGGTCATGGAAAACATGCAGCGCGATTTTGACCACGCCTTACCCAAACGACGGAAGGTGCATGAGCCGCGCATCAACCTCACATTCCGGGCGCTTTGCGGCTGACGCATTCGTTTGAATTGGATACCTTTGATCTGCGGCACCTGTAAAACCTGAAATCATGTCCGTTCACAAATCAGCCAAACGCATCACGACCCAAGTACTTGCGGAAATGAAGGCCAACGGCGAGCCCATCGCCATGCTCACTGCTTACGACTACACCATGGCCACCATTGTGGACCAAGCTGGTGTCGACGTGATTTTGGTCGGTGATAGTGCCTCCAATGTGATGGCCGGTCACGAGACGACCTTGCCCATTACACTGGATCACATGATTTACCACGCATCGAGCGTGGTGCGCGCAGCGAAACGAGCGCTTGTGGTGGTGGACTTGCCGTTCGGTACTTACCAAGGCAATTCGAAGGAAGCCTTGAATTCGGCCATCCGCATCATGAAAGAAAGCGGCGCCCACGCGGTGAAACTCGAAGGCGGTAGCGAAGTGCGCGAAAGCATCGAGCGCATCCTCACCGCCGGCATCCCAGTCATGGGCCACCTCGGCTTGACACCGCAATCCATCTACAAATTCGGCACGTACACGGTGCGCGCTAAGGAAGACATGGAAGCCGAGCAGCTGCGCAAGGACGCCAAGATGCTCGACGAAATCGGGTGCTTCTCGGTGGTATTCGAAAAGATTCCTGCACAGCTCGCTACTGAAGTAAGTAAGAGCATCCACTGCCCCACCATCGGCATCGGCGCTGGCAGCGGTTGCGACGGACAAGTCCTCGTCCTCCCCGACATGCTCGGCATCACTCAGGAATTTAGCCCGCGCTTTTTGCGTCGCTACCTGAATATGGGCGAGCAGATGAACTCAGCCATTCAGCAGTACGTCAAGGACGTCCGCAGCCGCGATTTTCCCAACGCGGACGAACAGTACTGAGCATGGCAGATCGCCCGGACGTCTCGAATCCCTCCCACTGGGCTCGGCAGCCGAAGGCGCCCATCGTAATGAGCACCATTGACAACCTAGATGTGCTCTATGAAGACAACCATATCATTGCTGTCAACAAGCGCTCGTCGGACATTGTCCAGAGTGACTCCAGCGGCGACACCACCCTCTGCCGCGTCGTCGGCGAGTACATCAAACGGAAGTACAACAAGCCCGGTGACGCATTCATTGGGACCGTGCACCGCCTCGACCGGCCAGTGAGTGGCGTCATCCTGTATGCCCGTACATCCAAGGCCCTTTCGCGTTTAACCAACATGTTCCGGTTGCGGGAAGTGCATAAGACGTATTGGGCGGTGACCAAGCCCGCTCCGTCTCCTCGTGAAGGGCATGTGGTGAACTACTTGATTAAGAATAAGGACCTGAACAAAAGCTTTGCCCATGACACTCCAGGGAATGGACGCAAAGAGTCGGAATTGACTTACCGCACGGTAGGCCGTTCGGACCACTACCATTTTGTGGAGGTCAAACCCAAAACGGGACGCCACCACCAGATCCGTACGACGCTGGCGAGCCTTGGCGCACCCATCAAAGGCGATATCAAGTACGGCTCGCGACGCACCAACGACAACGCCTCGATTCACCTACACGCCCGCTGCATCGAGTTCGTACACCCGGTCCAACTCGTCCCCATGCGTATCCTCGCCACCCCACCCGACGACCCCGTCTGGAACGCTTGGCTTCGACTCGACCACGGCGTGAGTTAATTGGTGATAAAATGCACTTTGACGGCCTGATGAGCGCTGTATCTTTGCCGCCATGAGTGCACAACCTGAACACGTCAAGTGCCTGATCATTGGATCGGGACCCGCCGGATACACCGCCGCCATCTACGCCGCACGCGCGGATATGAAACCAGTTTTGTACCAAGGCATGCAGCCGGGTGGCCAGCTCACCGAAACCACCGAGGTGGACAATTTTCCCGGCTACCCTGAGGGCATCAACGGCCCCCAGATGATGATGGACTTGGAGGCGCAAGCCAAGCGGTTTGACACGGATGTGCGCAACGGTTGGGTGACCAAGGTGGACTTCACCGGCCCCGTCCACAAAATCTGGGTAGGCGAAGGTGGAGACCGCACCGAGATCCACGCCGACTCCGTTATCATCTCAACAGGCGCCTCTGCTAAGTGGTTGGGGCTCGAATCCGAGATTCGCTTGCGCGATGCCGGTGGCGGCGTCAGCGCTTG
Source organism: uncultured Flavobacteriales bacterium (assembly GCA_937884175.1). Lineage (GTDB taxonomy): Bacteria > Bacteroidota > Bacteroidia > Flavobacteriales_D > Sanyastnellaceae > UA16. The sequence continues at coordinate 2,242 of CALGDB010000227.1, read as the reverse complement.
TGCTGTGTGCGACGGCTTCTTCTACCGCGGACAGGAAGTGGTGATTGTGGGCGCCGGAGACACGGCCTGCGAAGAAGCCAGCTACCTCGCGAAGCTCTGTTCCAAGGTGACCATGCTCGTGCGCCGCGACGAGATGCGCGCTTCACGCGCCATGCAAAACCGCGTTTTGGGCATGGAAAACATCGAGGTGTTGTGGAACACGGAGACCGTCGAAGTCATCGGTGAGGACGGCGTCGAAGGCGCGCGTGTGAAGAACAACCAAACCGGAGAAGAGCACGTCATTCCTTGCACGGGTTTCTTTGTGGCCATCGGACACAAACCCAATACGGATGTATTCAAGGGATGGATTGACCTCGATGACCAAGGCTACATCAAATACGGTGAGCCTGGCACATCGAAGACCAACCGAGAAGGTGTCTTTGTAAGCGGCGACGCTGCGGACAAGACGTACCGTCAGGCCGTCACTGCGGCCGGTACAGGATGCATAGCTGCGCTCGACGCTGAGCGTTACCTCGCCGCCCGCGGCATCCACTAATCACATGCGTATCCATATACGCCGAGCCACATCAAGAGGTCGGACGTTCCGCGTTGGCCATCGGCATCAAAATCGCCGAAGCAAGCGCCGCCATACCCGCCGATGCCACCATCACCGAAGCCGTCGCTAACGCATTGACCAGCTTCGGCATCCCACACCGTGCCTTCCCCGCAGTAAGAGGGTGGCAAGACCACGCACAATCCGTTGTCTTCGGTCGCATCAGGATTGAAATTCTCGGCAAGCGAATCAGTGCACCCCAACACCTCGAACGAATCGCAGACACCGTCACCGTCTTCATCAATAAGGCAAACACCGTCGCAATCATAGCCGGCTTCCGGGTAAGTGCATTCAGCAGCGGTGTCGGCGAGCGAATTGAAATCGCACGCCGCAGGGTCCATGCAGCCAGACGTGTAGCACGAGCCGTCGTCGTCCGTAGCAGCTGGAAAGTAATTGTCCGCGTTTTCGTCCGTGCATCCCGGGGATTCCAATTCGTCACAAATACCGTCGCTATCGGTGTCGCTGTTGCATTGGCCCGCACAATCGTACGCCGGTGCTGGGTAGGTGCAACTATCGTCCTCATCGGTGGCCAAAAAGGAGAAATTGCACGCCTCAGCGTCAGTACAGCCGGCGACCTCGAACGGATCGCATACCCCGTCGCCATCGGCATCCACCAAGCAAGTCCCGTCACAGTCGTATCCCGAATCCGGATAGATGCATTCCACGGGATCTGTCACTCCCACAGCGAAATTGCAACTCGCAGGATCCTCACACCCGGCCACCTCATAGGGGTCGCACACGCCATCTCCGTCTGTGTCCTCAAGGCACTCCAATTCGCAGTCGTAACCCTCGGGCGCAAACCAACACGAACCATCATCCGAATTGGCCTCTAGATCGAAATTGCACGCGTCTTCTGCTGTACATCCCGGTGCACCGGCACCAAATTGAAACGTCGCCAACTGCTCGTCAAACGGATTGCCTCCAAGGAAGCACTGCAAATTGAGCTGACCAGACAGCAGCCCGCTGGTGGTGACTTGCGCAAGTAAGACTTGCTGATCGGCTCCGGCCACTCCGTTGTCGCTACCGGGCAAAACAAACCAACTTCCGCCAATTTCCGAGTTCAACACAAAATTTTCACCTGCCTCGAAAGCAGCCTGCTCTGTGATGATGCCGAGGCTGGAGATGCCCTCTTCATTGACACCGAATGGCGCTAGGTCCAATCCAATGGTCAACCAACTATCGTAGTTCAGGTCAGGCAGGATGCTCAAGAAAAACCCATTCAAGTCTGTGCCAAACGAACCGCCGGCAGGATGCTGGAAAAAGGAGGTCGTCGTCGAAATGTCAATAGGCTCTTCCGCACTGCCATAGACCGCTCCCACAAAATCCGCCGAATCGGTCAATTGCGCGTACAAGCGGTAGGTCGTCATCCCAGTCAAATCCGAGTTGCCTACCATGCCGTCGTGCACTTCAACGGTTTCCACAGTGACTGCGGTGACTTGGGCATACAAAGGAAGGGAGAGGGCCGTGCAGCACACGAAAAGTGCCACCAGGGCCCCGCGAGTGGCTATGCGAAGCATCGAAGTAGGTTTTGGTTGGGCAATTGCCAATTTAGCTAATTAATCGATTATTATGAAAGTTTTATTTGGTTTTATATCGGTAAACTAGGTCAAGGATGTCCGCATATTCGAAAACTACAGGCCATCCCTGCTG
>CALGDB010000226.1 GCA_937884175.1 uncultured Flavobacteriales bacterium | reverse complement strand
GAAACCCTCGATGGTCGAACGGTTCATGGCGCGCACCGAATCCGGATTGCCTAGGATGTTGCCGCCCATGGGATGACCGGCGAATAACTTTTCTTCGAACTCATCAAAAATGGAATCCGCCGGACTGTCGAGATACGCATTCAGTTCATCCAAAATCACATCGCGTTCCTTCTTGATCTCGTTGACCGGGAAGGTCGCATGAAATGTGATGTCGACAATCAACTCCACCGCCCGCTCGAGGTGCTGCTCGGAAAAGGCGGCGTAAATCCATGTATCTTCTTTCGACGTGTAGGCGTTGAATTCACCCCCCACCGAATCCAAGCGGTTCAGGACGTGGAAGGCCTTTCGTTTGCGGGTGCCTTTGAATAGGGTATGCTCGATGAAGTGCGCGACACCGGCTTCGCCCTGCGCAGCAATTTCATCCCGTGTACCCGCATTGATGACCAAACCGCAATGCGTGACGGGGCGATCCACATGTTTGTAGATGACCCGAAATCCGTTTTCGAATTGCGCAGTATGGAGCACTTCTTTCCCCCAGTGGGGCAAGGCGCGTTTAAGCACGTCGGCCATAGGGGGGTTAGAAGGGCAAATCGTCCTCGTCGTCGCCCGAAGCGGCCATCGGCGGAACATCAGGAAGTGGCGCGGCAGAGACACCCGGTGCGGCCGGTGTAACAGGGGCTCCCCCCTGTCCGGGCTCGACACGCCACGCATTCAAGTCGACGTAAAAGTTGCCGTTATACTCGCGGCCGCGGATGTCAAACTTCACCAATACGGCATCCCCCTCGTTGTATTTGGCGATCTGCTCGGTTCGCTCTTTGGTCGCAGTAAACTTCACGTCTTGTGGGTACTGGTCCTCAGTCGTGATGACGAAATCACGCTTGTAAAACCCACTTGGAAAATCCTGCTGATCGAAGATCTTTCTGATCTTCCCTTTCATTTCAAAACTCATGGTGCGAAGGTATTCATGCCCATTGGAAAACCGGGACACGGGCTGTGGCTTTTTTATCAACCCAAATTGAAGGCCATCACTGCTTTCAAGGCATCCGCCGCATTTCCATCCGCGATGCATTGCGCAGCGAACGAATGCACGGCATGCTCCAACGCTACCCCGTCGCCCTCGTGCTCAATGAACAGCTCGGACAACTCCATAAGCTTGAAGTCATTGACATCCGTCTCATCGGGCATTTCGAGCAGGGCACCCAACTGGGCCAGGTCGTTGCCGGTCAAAACTTTGCTCTCGCGAACCTCCAGCGGCAAGGCATCCACCCCAATTCCAGGAGCGACCAGCGGCTTGGGCACTTCGAACATCGCCGCCCCCGATGCCCGGACGTACGCATTGCCGCCGCAACGCCCGACCAAATCGAGCAAGTCCGGCACCGGCTGACCGGCCTCGTTCAGGACATCCGATCGAAAGTGCATCCGTTGGATTTGGCAGACAACTAATTGCCCGGCGCCGCCTTCTTCACCGAGCGAATCCACGCGCAAGACTTTGCATTCCAAGGCGACCGGACTCTCCGCAACGCGCTTGGGCTTTACAGTATCTGACGGCATAGCGGTCAAGCCGGCCTTTTCAAATTCACTCACACCCCGGTCGAAGTCGGCGCTTGCCAGTGAGCAGGCGTGCACCATGTTGTAATCGACGAGGTTGATGACGACTTCCGGCACCGCCAACACGTTTTCCAAGGTGTGTTTGGTCGTGTTGTTTTTCATCCGGCGGGCCGGGCTAAAAATGACCACGGGCGGCTTCGCCGAAAACACATTGAAGTAGCTGAACGGCGCGAGGTTGTCGCGGCCTTCTTCGTCCACGGTGCTAGCAAAGGCGATGGGACGCGGGGCGATGCCTCCGAGGAGTTTGCCGTGCAAATCACGCCCTGCGAGTTCGGTAGGATTGAATGAAGCGTATGCGTGCTCCGCCATGCTCAGAAGTGCTTCTCGACGGTATCGATGGAATTCAACACCTTGTCCTTCAGAGCAGTTTTGAAGGCTGCCAATCGACCAGCCAACGCTTCATCGCTGGTGGCAACAATCTGAGCGGCCAGGATCCCTGCGTTTCGGCCTCCGTCCAAGGCGACGGTTGCGACCGGTACGCCCGCTGGCATCTGGAGGATGCTGAGCACCGAATCCCATCCATCGATGGAGTTGCTGCTGTGGATGGGAACGCCGATGACAGGCAAAGTGGTCAAGGATGCGGTCATGCCTGGTAAGTGCGCTGCACCTCCGGCACCAGCAACGATGACTTTAATGCCGCGTCCAGCGGCTTCAGCAGCGTGGGTGACCATGCGCTCCGGCGTGCGGTGCGCAGAGACCACGGACATTTCAAAGAGTACATCCAACTCCTGCAAAACTTCGCCCGCCTTTTCCATGACAGGAAGGTCGCTTGCGGACCCCATGATAATGCTTACTACCGGTCGTGACATAGCCGTGTGGTTTTATGAGTTGGATTTTTCTCGGGCGTCAATTTCATCACGCAGGCGGCTGGCGAGTTCGTAATCCTCTCGCGTAATGGCCTGCGACAATTCTTTTTTCAAGTCTCCAATGCTCCGTTCCTTGGCGGGCTCATCTTCTGCCGCCTCGGCAGCGGCTTCCGCTCGTTCCACCCGCTCCATTTCCTCCGGGCCGATTCCGGCCATTTTCATGACGGATTCCGCACAGTAAATGGGGCATCCGAATCGATAAGCGATGGCCACGGCGTCGCTTGGACGGCATTCTATTTCCTCGGTCTTCTCGTCGGAAACGCAGTGCATTTTGGCGAAGAACACACCTTCCACCATGTTGTAGATAATGACGTCAAGGACGCGAATGCCGAATGCGCCGAATGCCGACTTGAATAAGTCGTGCGTCAGCGGACGCGAGGCTTTCATCTTCTCAATCTCGATGGCAATGGCCTGCGCCTCTGCCCCACCGATCACGATGGGCAGTTTGCGGTTGCCTTCCACCTCGCTCAGCACCATGGCGTAGGCTCCTGAGGAGGAACCGCTCAGGGCAATGTCCGACACTTCGACTTCTACCTTTTTCATTCCGTGGGAATTGCTACAAAGGTAGGAACGGAATGAGCATCAGCTATCAAGTGCATGCACCGCAGCCGTGAGTTTGGGCAACACTTCGAACGCATCACCGACGATCCCATAATCTGCAGCCTTGAAAAACGGCGCTTCCGGATCGGTATTGATGACGACGATGGTCTTGGACTGGTTCACGCCAGCGAGGTGCTGGATAGCACCGGAAATACCCGCGGCGATATACAGATTCGGACGAATGGTGATGCCCGTCTGTCCCACGTGCTCGTGGTGAGGGCGCCACCCGATATCCGAGACGGGACGGGAGCAGGCCGTTGTGGCGCCGAGCGCTGTGGCCAACTTTTCGACGATACCCCAATTCTCGGGGCCTTTCAATCCGCGTCCTGCACTGACGACCAATTCCGCTTCTGGGAGTGGCACTTGGCCGTCCCCACTTGCCGATTCGAATCCGGTGACG
>CALGDB010000225.1 GCA_937884175.1 uncultured Flavobacteriales bacterium | reverse complement strand
CTCTTCTTCTTCTTCTTCTGGGCAAGCATCACAAGAGTTCCAACATACCGTGCTCAGCTGCATGTTCTCCGTTGCAACTGTCAAGGTTCGATTGGTAAATCCATCAATTGTTGATGTGCAGGCGTCTCCCTCTGTAAAGTTCTCCTGATTGGTCCAACCGTCGAGGGTGAATTTGTATTCAACTGTATCCCCCTGGTTCAATGGCAGCGTTACCTCATAGATCAGATCGCCATCATCATCAGCCATCGGATTACAGCCACCACACCAGCCATTAAAACTACCATTAAGGTTTACCGTGGTGTAGGAATCTGAATAATCACTCATATCTACTGAGAATGTCACATCACTAGTAGGATCTGGAGCTTCGCATGAACCATCGGTACTGCATTGGCCAAAACAAGTACTATAACTTGCCTCACCTGTTACAGTTGGAAGGAGACGGTCATTCCACGTGCCGTCAGCACAAGGCAAGCCAGCCAAATCCTCTTTCGCGTTCCAATCACCACCGTCGTTCGGGCTATTTAAAAATACATAGTTTCCGCTGTATCCTACGGGAACTGCAACGACTACTTCGTATGTCCCATCTCCGTCAGCATCAGACATCGCGTGACCCATTGCATCCCCAAAGTAATCGCCTCCACCTAAGTACATACCGTTTGCACCGACTACAATGGTTTGGGTGTTTACGCTAAACGTAATGTCCGCGGTCTGGATTGCCAATTCACAACTCCCGTCCTCTGAACAAATTCCAAAGCAAAAATTTAGCTCGGTGTCTCCAGCCAATTCTGGCAAAATGCGATCATTCCAGTTAGAAGGATCTGCACAGGGCTGACCGCCCAACTGTTCCTTGCAACTCCAATCTGGACAATCACCGTTAAGGAAAATGTAATTTCCTCCAGAAGCACTGTTATCAAGTTCGATGGTAACACTGTAGGTTCCGTCGCCATCGTCGTCAGTTAACTGATGAGCATTATGTCCGCCAATAACACCGCCTCCGATGTAAACACCAGTTTCGGCAACTGTTTCGTTAGACATGTTCACATTGAACGTCACCATTGACGTTTGTGCCCAAGCCCCGCTAGTAATGAGGGTTGTAAAAATAAACGCGAGTAAATTTTTCATTATGGTTAAGTTTTCTACGAATACTCCTTATCTACCATTGAGTCAGGAGAAAAAGTCGCTGTAAGATACCACACAAAAAGTGTAAAAACAACATGAATTTAACATACGCAACTCGATAAGGTGTTTGAAATACAGCATAGCGGTATCAGTGCACAGGGCGATCAACATCAGTGTACGGAGCGATCAACGAGCACCAAAGACAGGGCTCCAGCCGCCAAACTGAGCCCTGCAATCATCATGGTAAAGGCGATGTTTCCGTCGAAAAACACACCGTTCAACCAATTGATTCCACCAAGGGCGGCAAGGATCTGAGGGATGACAATGAACATGTTGAAGATACCCATGTAAATCCCCATTTGATCCTTGGGCACCGAACTTGACAGCATGGCGTATGGCATAGAGAGAATGGAACCCCATGCCACACCGATGCACGCAAAACACCATTTCAATTGTGCGGCACTGTCGGGATTCAGTTGCAGCATCCAAGCGAAGCCCAACCCACCAATGGCGAGGGAAACCCCATGCACCAGGCGTCGGTTTATGGAATATCGACTGGTATAGAATGCGAGCAGCAACGCGAACGCCATTGAGCTCAGGCCGTAGACCCCCATGGCGCTGGATACGGCATTGGCCGCCTCATTGAACGCCACATTGGCCGCCTCGAAGTTGACCACTCCGGCTTCCGGATTGGGCGAAGCAAAGACATGTTCGGTCAATGCCGGCGTCGCGAAGGACCACATTGTGAAAAACGCAAACCAGCTAAAGAACTGCACGACCCCTAGCTGCAGCATCACCTTCGGCATTCCCGCAATCGAACCAAGGATTTCCTTGGCGCCGGCCAAAATGCCTGCAGATTCCGCTTTCGCCTTATCAAACGCAGCGAGATCTTCCGGCGGTTCTTCGTCAGTGGTCCACACCGTAACGATGATCGTAATCAAGAATACCGCCGCGCCCACAGCGAACGAGTAGAACACAGAATCCGGAATCTCGCCTGCGGGAGCCTCGTTTTTCGCACCCAGTTGCGTTACAATCCAAGGAAGGTTGCTCGCCACCCAGGTACCAATACCGATGATTAGCGTCTGCAGTACAAAACCAAAATTGCGCTGGTCCTCAGGCAACTTATCCGCGACGAGCGCGCGGAAAGGCTCCATACTGATGTTGATGGATGCATCCAGCACCCAGAGTAGTCCCGCCGCCATCCACAACGCCGAACTGTGCGGCATTATGAACAACGCAGCCGAACTCAAGATGGCCCCAATCATGAAATACGGCCGTCGTCTCCCCCACTTCGGGCTCCACGTACGGTCGCTCCAATATCCGATAATCGGCTGCACCAATAAGCCCGTCAAGGGCGCTGCAATCCACAGACCCGGGAGTTCTTCCGGACTGGCCCCTAACGTTTGAAAGATGCGCGACATGTTGCCGCCTTGCAAGGCAAATCCAAACTGGATTCCGAGAAATCCGAAGCTCATGTTCCAGATTTGCCAGAACGAAAGTCGTTTTTGTTCCTGTGGCATAGGGGTAGTTTTTCGATCCGAATTTAGGACTTCGTGTCAAATGCACACCATACCAGTTATAAACAAAAAGCACCGGACGGATGGTCCAGTGCTTTTCGATTGAATTTGTAGTACGGAGTCTATTCTGGGCAAGGGTAGCTGTACGCCGCCAGGAACTCCAGCAAGTCTCCTGAGCCGACCAAACCATTGCCATCCACATCGAATGGACAGTTGTCCTCGGCTACCAATTCGCAGCTACCGTCGTCAACGGTCGCCTCAGCATTGTAGTTGGCTGCTTCTGCATACGTACATCCCAATACGTCGTAGACACACGAACCGTCATCGTCCAAGGCTAGTGGGCAGTAGTTGCTCGCTGCCTCATCGGTGCAGCCCTCGAAGGTGCAAGAACCGTCATCGTATGAAGCTGCCGAATCGTAATTGGTGGCATTCGCATACGTGCAGCCTCCCGCGATACAAGAACCATCGTCGACGTTCGCATCGGGATCGTAGTTCTCTGCATCTGGGTTGGTGCAACCGGGGTATTCACACGATCCGTCGTCATCAGTTGCCGCGGCATCGTAGTTCTGAGCTTCTGTGTCCGTGCAGCCTGGCACTTCCAATTGATTGCAGATGCCATCGCCGTCGTCGTCCTGCAGGCAGTTGCCATCGCAATCGTAGAACGTCTCAGGGAATGTACACGACCCATCATCCGTATTCGCCGTGGGGTCGAAGTTACAGGCCGTCGGGAACGTACACCCTTCGAACTCGCAAGAACCGTCGTCGTCCGTCGCATCAGAATTGTAATTGTCAGCACCGAGGTCTGTACAACCGGGAACTTCTAGTTCATCGCATACTCCGTCGCCATCGGTGTCGTTTAAGCAGGCACCATCGCAGTCGTAATAATCAGCTGGGTAGGTGCATGTTCCATCATCTGCCTCCGCTTCGGCGTCGTAGTTGCAAGCCGAAGCATCTGTGCAGCCAAGAGCGATATCAGGGAAGACCAAGGCCTCATTCAACACCTGCGGATTCTCACCGTTCTGTGCTCGGTATTGCAAATTGACAAGGAGATTGACTTGTCCGGTCGTGGTCAACTGGGCAATTAAGACTTGACCGTTGTCATCAGGGAATGCCAATGGCTCCGTGTCAGGCAACACAAACCAGCTCGCACCCAAGGAATTATTGACCTCAAATGCTCCACCCGTTTCAAATGCAGCGGCAGCTACGTCGGTTCCTACCGTAGACAGGCTCAAATCACTGTTTTCTCCTCCGATTGTAAACCAGCTGTCGTACACCACTTCCGGATCTACCATGTCGGCAAACGGGTTGATCTCACTGGCAAAGGCTCCGCCGATTG
>CALGDB010000224.1 GCA_937884175.1 uncultured Flavobacteriales bacterium | reverse complement strand
CGCTTGCTGTGGCCGAGCACGAAGGGCCGGTTTACCTGCGTTTTGGGCGTCCAAAAGTTCCCGTGTTTATGCGTTCCGATGCGCCTTTTGAAATTGGGAAAGCGCAGGTCTTGACTGAAGGAAACGATGTTACGATTGTGGCGACTGGTCATCTGGTTTGGGAGGCCATGCTTGCCAGTCAAGCGCTTTTGGAACGAGGCATCCGCGCGGAGGTAATTAACGTTCACACGATCAAGCCGTTGGACCGCAAGACCATCTTGGATTCTGTAAAGCGAACCGGCTGTATTGTTGTTGCGGAAGAGCACCAACGAATCGGAGGACTCGGCGCGTTGGTCGCTCAGCTATTGGGTGCGCATTGCCCTAACCCAATGCGGCAAGTAGCCGTCGAGGACTCCTTTGGCGAGAGCGGCAAGCCTGCTCAGTTGATGGAGAAATACGGTTTGAACGCCAAAGCCATTGAAGCGCAGGTTGAGGATGTGATACGTACTGCTCCATCGGCGCTGTAAGAGGCTTTATTGCATCGCGTTCTCCACCATCTGCTGGGGAAGAGCGGCAAGTTCCTTGTAAATGGCCGTGCGGGTCTCTTCAGATACGGGCGTGTTTGGGAGACGTACCAAGTTTTCCAACCAATGGAAGTGATTGAGGATGGCTTTGATGCCAGACGCTTCCCCTTCCAGCTCCAAAATTCTCAGCAGTGGTGCGAATGAATGGTGCGTTGTTTGCGCATCTTGAAAGTTCCCAAAAGCCATCTGACCCATCATGTCGCTGCATTCCTGCGGGAAAGCATTCGCAATGGTTGATACGGCGCCGTCGACTCCTAATGCCATCAACGGCAACATCATAACATCACGGCTCGTCAGCACAAAGAAGTTGTCGGGGGTGCTGCGAATCAATTCTCCGTTCAGCGCCACATCGCCGGAAGCATCCACAATACCGCATACGTTGGGGTCCCTCGCCAGTTCGACTAGTGCCTCAGAAACATCGGGAATAGATGACTGACTGTGTTCAATTATGATGGGCAAGGCAGAGGCTTGAGCGAGGCTGCGAAAGTGCCCCAAATAGCCTGAAGCCGTTAAGGCCCGAGGCAATGGCTCGTGGCAAAGGATGGCGGAACATGGCGTTCGTTGGGTAAATGACAGGATCTTGCTAACGCTCGAACGCGTATCTCCTCCAGGTAATCCGCCGATAATTGGCTTTTCGTTGTTGTTGATCTCAGCAACGAATTCCAGGCTCCTCAGGCACTCTTCTGGACTGAGCAGGGCTGCTTCGGAGGCGCTGCCGTTGACGGCAATGAATTCGATGGGCGTTGACTTGATCTTGAGTACCAGCCGCTCCAGTGCAGGAAAATCAATTTCACCGGCTGCATTGAAAGGCGTGACGAGGTTCACTCCCATCCCAGAAAGTCGAAACACGTTGTTCATGTCAATGGTGAGTCTCCAATGAATTCAATGATTCTGTGATTTCGTTGCTTCCACGTGTCATTGGCTTGTGGCGGAATGAGAATGTCAAAGTCCTGTGGCCGGTTGGTTGAGAAATTGGCCACCTTCATTTTGGCTTTTGACTCTGCTACAAAAAAGTCCAGTGCAATGGATTCATCCGGGTCCAACTGGATGAGTACATCGTACGGTTCGCTGATGTGCGCAGCCACATGTTTGAAGGGCTTGTCGTACCAATTCAAGTCGGATGCACAGAAAAAATCAGATTCGAGCTTGCGCATGTGCCAGGCTGGAATCGACTTTTCATCTCCGGTGATGTAGGCAAAGCGCATCACTCGCCTGATGTCGTATTCCTTTTTGAGGTAGACGGCAATGTCTTTGACCAACTTGAATTTCCGTTCATCCGTCTCGGTGTAGACCAAGATTATTTGGTTCGCCCCACGTAGGTTGACCCCCTTCTTCGGCCGCTCTTGAGAAGAAGCAGAGCGAAGCATGCGCTGGGCAATCCGCTTCTGCATAGATGTTGGTAAAATTTTCACTGCTTCAGACTCAGGACAAATTTAATGCGAAGTTTGGCACGACATTCGCATGGTCCATCTAAAACGATTTGCCATGCGCACACTTACTCCTTCCCGTTTCTTTCCCTTCTTGCTTTCTCTGACGGTTTTGGTCATCACCGGCTGTTCCAATCCTTTG
>CALGDB010000223.1 GCA_937884175.1 uncultured Flavobacteriales bacterium | reverse complement strand
TGCACCCCTGGGTTTCGTGGTTGAAAACAAACGTCCAATTCCCCACGCTTCCTCCGAGGCAGTGGTTGGCGGTGAGGAACAGCGGTGAACCGTCTTGGGCCGTGTTGTTCACCAATGCACCCGTACACACCGCAAATCCACCAGACAGGATGAGGGCGACGGAGCGCTTTTCGCATTGCCACGTGGCACCTTCCGGGCAGTTCACATTGATATTACAATTCCCGGAATTTCCATACGGACCGCGCTCGACTCCGAGCGCTTCCGCGAAGAGGGATGCCTTGCCCACCACATCACGGTAAGCATGCACCACCTGATCAATGGTCAGTTGCACCTCGTTCACACGATCCGACGGGCAGTGCACCTCGACCACAGATGCATCTCCTGCTACGAGACCGGTCGCGAGACCACCCCATTCCTTCTCGTTGCGATGGTCAAACGACCCGATGAACTCAATCCCGTCGCGGTTCCAAATGAACAGCTGCGCCCCCTTTGGTAATTGAAATGCTGAAAAGCGTAAGCTGATGGCCAGCGCTTCCGGTGCTTCAATCACCGTACGCCATACTGCCATACCATTCGCCATGGTCCAATGGCCATCCTCCAATCCGATGTTCACGTCAAATTCTTCTCCAAAGCGCCACGGCGCAGATTTGACAGCATCGGTCACCGCATCGGCTGCACGCAGCGTCTCCAAATCAATTCCCGGCATGCGGTGCACGGACACGTCGCTCAGCTCAGGTTGGTCCTGCCACAGGGGTTCGCCCCCGTGGGGGACTTGTGCAGATGCATTCAAACACAGAAACAGGAACAGGCACAGCAGTCCTAGGAAAAATGGCTTTCTCATAGAATCGATTCTTACAGGTCTTCGCAAGATACCGTTTGCCTTACCTCAAAACAGCGATGAATCAAAAAAAATCCCCAGCGGAGGCCGGGGATTTCAAATTTCATTGGATGAGTCGCATTCAGTACTCGGAGTTGGTACGCTCCCTGCTCGACGCCGAGTAGAGCACCTTCAGGGCCGAAGCCTTTCGAAGCTCCTGCTTCACATCGGTCACGATACCCATTTTGGTGTCTTTGTCCACCTTGAGGCTCACCCACATCTTGCTCTGCTCCGCTTCCGCCAACGTCAAGCGCTCAGTACTGACCCAGTCTTGGATGAGGTCGGGTGACGAGAACGCATCATTGAGCTGCATGATGGGCTCCGTACCGTACCGACGGTCCATGGGAACACCGATGTTGACGTAGCGAATCAAGTGCTTCTTCTCAATCTTGTACAATTCCGAAGCTTCGGGGCGGATCAACCGCACCTTCTCTTCTTCCGTACGCAAGACCGTAGCTACCATGAAGAAGAACAACAGCATGAATACAATGTCGGGGAGGGAGGCCGTGGAAATGGCCGCCATGCCGCGCTTATTGCCTTTCTTGAACTTTCCCATCTCAGTAGTAGGTTGATCCTTCGCGTGGCTCGGCCTCAGAAATACGCTGAGGGTACACCGAACGAACGGCAATGATTTTGTCTAATAACGACTTGTCCTCAGAGTTACGGTCGTACAAGTCCTCCAACTCTTTGTAGGTGCGTCCAAATTTGGCAATGGCCAACTCGTCGCGCAACTCGTTTACCGCCGACTGCAATTCGTTCTGCACCTGCAGGTACGTATCGTAGGTGGTGGCGTTGTCGTTCTGCATGGAAATCAACGCCGACGGGGGGAGCTCCTTGTAGTCACCGCCTAACAGCTCGATTGTTGTCAACTTTTCTTTCCAGTTGTCGAGGACCTTGGTGTAGTTCTTCCTGCGGTTTTCGTCTTCCGCTGCGGCTACAAAGGCTTCGTATTCCGCGATGCTCTGTTTGACGTCGGCCTTTCGAACCCACAACCGCTCCGGGAAGGCAGCGTTGGTTTTGCCGTTAGCGCCGGTGATCATTTCAACCTCACGGCTTTTGCCAACCGTCTCGCGGCCCACCGTGTGGGACAAAATACCGTCGCCAGTCGCAATCAAGAAGTTCTTCGCTTTGTCTTTAAGGTCCAAAATGTCGGCCGGTTCGCCTTCGACCAGCAACGCATCCAAGAAGTTGACCTTCACGTTGAATACGTTCTGCTCTTTTGCTTGAGGAACATCAATGTCCGGCGGAACCGGAGGTGGCAATTGGCGCTTGATGCCTTCGTCCGAATCAATGGTGGTCGTAACCAACCAGAAGATCAGGAGGAGGAAGGCGATGTCCGCCATCGAGCCCGCATTGATTTCCTGTAATTCTCGGCGTGCCATGTTCTTACTTCAGCGCGCTGCGGATTTCGGCAACGACAATGGTTAAAATGGACAAGCCGCCAAGTAAGTAAACGAAGTACAAGCCGCCGCCTGCAAACAAGCTTTCACCGGTGGAGACTTTGATGCCACTCGCTTCGTATGCACGCAACACGGTATCGTCAGCGAACACGTAGAAGCTCAGCAAACCGATGACCAAGAAGCTCGCAAACCCGATGAGGGTGCCCCGGACGCTTTTGGGGTCGTTGGCCAACTTGAGCGCCAAGAAGACCAAGCCGAACAAAACAGCCGCTGCAGCACACGCAGTGCCCACGAAGTAAATGATGTAAAACAAACCGTCGAGGAGGGCGCCATAACGCTCCTGGCCTTCGACAAAGGTCTCATCGGCGCCACTGCGGGACGTGATCAAGTAGCTCAGCAACACGCCGGCTACGATGACCCCGATGCGCAGCACCGACAATCCTAATCGTAATCCTTTATCACCCATGATTTCTCTGAGTTTTAAGGATTACTTACCCTGCAACTTGCGCTTGTACAACAAGTCAACGAGGTCCATGGAAGCTTCTTCCATATCCAATACGATGCTGTCAATCTTGGACAAGATGTAGTTGTAGAAAATCTGGAGGATGATCGCTACGATCAACCCGGATACGGTTGTAATCAAGGCGACCTTAATACCGCCCGCAACGATGGATGCGTTAATGGTGTTCGCCTCAGCGATTTTATCAAAGGCCGAAATCATACCGATTACCGTACCCATGAAACCCAACATCGGAGCCAAGGCGATGAATAAGCTGATCCAGCTCAAGCCGCGCTCCAACTTGGACATCTCGACGCTTCCGTAATCTTCAATGGCTTTCGCCACTTCTTCGTAGCTGCCCGCTGAGCGGTCCAAGCCTTGGTAGAAGATGGTCGCCACTGGGCCTCGGGTGTTGCGGCAAACTTCTTTAGCAGCTTCTTCGCCGCCTTTGCCCAACGCCTCTTCGATGCCTTCAACCAACTCCGCGGAATTGGTGGTCGCCATGTTTAAGTAGATGATGCGCTCGATGGCCAAGCCCAAACCGAGAATCAAACAAATCAAAACGAACGCCATGAACGTTGC
>CALGDB010000222.1 GCA_937884175.1 uncultured Flavobacteriales bacterium | reverse complement strand
GGCCGACGTCATCTGGTGCCTGGACTTCAACGGGTTGGATCGCGTGGGAAAGATGGAAGATGCCCTGCGCAACGCTCGAGGTCAGAAATGGGTCGTTGACCACCACCAGATGCCGGATGCCTTCGCCGACCGTTTGCTGTCAGACCCTGCGTGCGGCTCAACGTGTGAGCTGTTGGTTGATTTGATTGCAGGATGGGGCCAATCCGATTCCTTGTCGAATGAGGCCATGGCCTGTTTGTATGTCGGAATCATGACCGATACTGGGTCATTTCGGTTTCCTTCGGTGACAGCACATACGCATGCAGTTTTGGCTCATTTCCTTTCTAGTGGTTTGGACCATGCGGCCATTCATCAAAACACGTTTGACGAGCAATCGTTAAACCGGGTTCAACTGCAGGGATTCGCCATGAGTGAACGGCTGCATGTGTTCAGTGAATATGGCCTCGCGGTGGTTGCCATCGAACGCGGAGATTTGGACCGGTTCCACTATGAGTCGGGGGATACCGAGGGACTGGTGAATAAGGTGCTCGGTTTGGCCGGTGTGCGCGTGGCAATCATGGCACGTGAAGCAGAATCCGGGTTGATCAAGTTGAGTTTGCGGTCTGTCGGAGATTTCAGTGTTCGCGACTTAGCGGCGGCTGAATTTGACGGAGGAGGACACAAGAACGCTGCCGGTGGCATCGTAAAAGGAAAGACCATCCCTGAATTCATTACGTTTGTCAATACCCGCCTGTCGGATTGGATTGATGTGAGTTGAACATGGGGAAAACGCTTACTCTCCTTATCGGGTGCGCTGCGCTGATGGCTTGTGCAGGCTGTGGCCATGATCGCACACCTGAGCCAGTAAAAGATATGGTTACGAAGGAGGACCTGCTGGCTTTCAACCAAGAAAAAGCGGTGCGCGAACGGCTGTTCATCGATTCCCTCGTGGCTACCATGCACAGCTCCGTGATGCCGCATTATGCAGAGACCGCGACCGGTTTGCGGGTTTGGTCTTCTGACCGGTTCGAACAACTTGGAGCACCACTCGCCCTTGGCGATACGGTTCAGTGGGTCGGGGAGTTGATGTTGACGGATTCCACCGTTTTGTCTACGTGGACGGAGGAAGAGCCCTTGCGCTTTCTTTGGAACCGGAGCGACTGGCCCGCGGGTTTTCACGAGTTGGCCGCCTTGTTGGTAGATGGTCAGCGCGCTGTATGCCTCGTGCCGTCTCACTTGGCTTGGGGGCTGACCGGTTATCCGCCGCTGGTTCCTCAGGAAGCGGCGCTTTTACTGAACATTCGGCAACAAATGCGTGGCTCAGGCCAAGTTGGATTGGAGGTCTGTCATACATACCGCCACGTGTGGAATGCCCTTTTGGATGGCATGGAAGAAGGGGTTTGGCCAGGTGATGCGGATTGGATTCAATCACCCGGGTTGGCCGCTTCACCTTGCATGGCTTGGTACGAAAAGGACGACGGTTTTGAATTTGATGACCCTGCCAAGCATGTCAGCGTGGAAATCCGCTCGTTTCGCTTGACCATTGACACGGATGTGCCTGAGGATTTGGGTGCTTCATCGTGGGATTTTGACCCTTCGGATGGTGGCCAATTACTTCCCGTACTAGCGGACCTACAGCAGCTGTATCCGTTGAAGCGCAAATGGGCGTGCTGGTGCCCTGCGGATGTGGTAATCGACGAGCCGGGCATGCGTGCCCTCGGGGTTACCAAGTCCGATGTATTGGGTTTTCAATGGGAATTCCAGGCTGTGGATGTCCCGCTCAGTGTCCAATGAGAAATAGGCATGGACGTTTGTCCAGATCTGGTGCGCTTCGTCGCTTCCAATCCGAAACGGCGAACGAGCCGATCCACTCGGTTTCGAGCGTAAGGTCGACCGCCATGCAAAGTTGTTGGTCCCCCGGGAGGTTGTTTAAGCATTCTTTGAAGGCCTGGTCGTTACGGTAAGGAGGTTCCATGAAGATTTGCGTTTCCTTGCGTCGAGACAACCCTTCTTTCATTTCCTTCCAAATTCGTTCGCGCCTTTGCTGGTCACGCGGCAAGTAGCCTTTGAAAGCGAACTGCTGGCCGTTCATACCCGAGGCCATGAGGGCAAGCAAAATGCTGCTGGGACCGATGTGTGGTTGCACGCGCCATCCTGCGTTGTGGGCCATCCGAACCGCTGCTGCGCCAGGATCGGCTACGGCCGGTGCACCGGCATCTGAAATCAAGGCGATGTCCTCATCGGTTTTGAACCACTGCAACAAGTCGACTAGGTCCTCGGGTGTCGAGTGCTCGTTCAACGGGAAGCTCAATTTCCGCTGGGGATTTTCATCGGGGAATGCGTCTTTGAGGAGCCGACGCGCAAATCGGTCGCTTTCAACAATCATGCGGCTGCACGATCGCAGCGCTTGCATCGCACTTGCCGGCAAATGTTCCAGTGGAGTTCGCGTTCCGAGGGTATTGGGTATGAGGTGAAGAGTCGGCATTCCGGGTCAGTTTGTGGACCAAGATTTCACCCAATTTTCAGCCGCCTTATCAATCATCGCATACACCTGCTCAAAGCCGCGGTCGCCGCCGTAGTAGGGGTCTGGAACATCGTGGCCAGGAACGAATCGTTCTACGCTCGCCGTTCCTGCAGACATGCGGTTTACGTCGTTCAAGTTTTGCGAATCCATGACTAGGATGTGGTCGAAGGTAAAGAGGTCTTCCGCTACCAGTACGCGGGATCTTTGGTCCGTAATGTCGTGCCCATGTACACGCATCACTGCGATGCTGCGGGCATCGGCGTGGTCACCTTGGTGCCAACCGGACGTCCCCGCAGAATCGACATGGAGATCCAAGCCGTGGGATTGAGCATGATGCTTCAGCAGGCCCTCACCGATGGGAGATCGGCAGATGTTACCGAGGCAAACAACCAGGACGCGCTTCATGGACGCTGCGCAAGGCAGTTTTAGTGGATGGCGAGCTTCTTCTCGAGGTCCTCGAGGTACTTGCGGAAGTGCTTGTCGGTCTCCTGCAGGTTGTTTACCGTGCGGCATGCGTGAAGTACAGTGGCGTGGTCTTTGCCACCGCAGTGCAGTCCTATGTTGGCCAACGAGCTCTTCGTCATTTTCTTCGAGAAGTACATGGCGATTTGACGTGCCTGCACAATCTCACGCTTGCGGGTCTTGCTCTTGAGCAATTCAAGCGGCAAATCGAAGTAATCGCAAACGACTTTTTGGATGTAGTCGATGCTGACCTCGCGTGCGGTGTTCTTGACAAACTTGTCGATCATCTGCTTCGCGAGATCCAAGGTGATGGCCTTTTTGTTCAGGCTGCTCTGTGCGATGAGGGAGATGAGTGCGCCTTCCAATTCACGCACATTCGAAGTGATGCTGTAGGCCAAGTACTCAACAACTTCGCGCGGGAGCTCGATGCCGTCGGCGTACATCATTTTCTCTAAGATGGCCATGCGCGTTTCCAATGATGGGACCTGCAAGTCGGCACTCAAACCCCATTTGAATCGAGAGAGGAGACGTTGTTCCATGCCTTGCATTTCAACTGGTGGCTTATCGCTTGTCAAAACAATTTGCTTACCTGTTTGGTGCAAGTGGTTGAAGATGTGGAAGAAGACGTCTTGGGTCTTCTCTTTGCCGCTGAAGAATTGTACGTCATCAATGAGCAATACATCTACCATCTGGTAGAAGTGACTAAAGTCGTTGACGGAATTGTTCCGCACCGCATCAATGAACTGGTGGGTGAATTTTTCCGAGCTAACGTAGAGCACAGTGAGTTCGGGGTTGCGTTCCTTGATCTCCAAACCAATGGCGTGCGCAAGGTGCGTCTTACCCAAACCCGTGGATCCGTAAATCAACAAAGGATTGAATGAGGTGCCTCCAGGTTTGTTGGCCACGGCAAAACCCGCCGATCGGGCGAGGCGGTTGCATTCCCCTTCAATGAATTGTCCGAAGTTGTAGTTGGGATTCAGATTGGAATCGATGTTGAGCTTACGCAGCCCCGGAATGACAAATGGATTTTTTATCGGGGTGTCGTGAATTCCAGCTGACATGGCGACAGCAGGATTCTGAGTGGCCTGGCGGTTGGCCATGGGCATCTTGACTGCATAGGGGCTCGCCTGGCTGGTGCCTGTTGCTCCAGCATTCTCCATGATGATGCTGTATTCGAGGCGTGCATCTGGACCGAGTTCCTTGTGTATTGTTTTGCTCAGCAGTTGGATGTAGTGTTCTTCTAACCATTCGTAGAAAAATTGCGATGGTACTTGGATGGTCAATACCTTATCCTCAAGCTTGAGTGCTTTGATGGGGGCAAACCAGGTCTTGTACGCTTGGCTGCTGATGTTGTCTTTGATTACTTCGAGGCAGTTGTTCCAAATGGACAAGTGGTCTTGGCTCATGGTGAAATGGGCTGGTTGGTCAGGTTGCAAAAAGAGTGGATGGATCGTTGACTTCGGTCGAAAAGAACCGATGCTTAAATCCGCGTGCAAGATTCTGATAAACTCTCGGAAAAAAAAATCGATTTGGGGTTGACTTTTTGGTTTTTTCGTTTGCGGCAAGGAGCATTCTAAAACTCAGCCATTATTCGTCGACGATAATATATGGTTAGTAAAATATATAAAATTCAAAGCTCTGTAAATGAACGTTTTGAATAATATCCACTTTTTATCAAGTCCCAGCAAAGTGGTATTTTCGTTTGTTGTAGAGCTTTTGCTCTTTAGTCAAGAATTATGGTTCATAAGTACGAGATACGTGTACGGTATTCCGACACAGATCAAATGCAACGGCTTCATCACGCCGCCTACGTCGAGTACCTCGAAGTGGTTCGAATTGAATTTCTGCGTGCGTTGGGATTTTCATACAGTCGGTTGGAGCAATCGGGTTACTTATTGCCTGTGAGCACCTTACAAGTAAAGTATCACCGAGGTGTCCAGTACGATGAAGTGCTATCGTTTGATACCCGGGTTCAGGTCAACAGTGAAATCCGGTTGACGTTTGCAAGCGAAATCCGCGCAGTGGATGCGCTTGTTGCTGCGGCGACCATTGAACTGGCATGCATTGATTCTGT
>CALGDB010000221.1 GCA_937884175.1 uncultured Flavobacteriales bacterium | reverse complement strand
GTGAGGGTCAACAGGGTGATTTCGTAATCGAAGTCGATGAAGGATTCAACGATGACCTCGGCCAAGTCTCCCCGGGAACCGCTGAGCGCATAGTCCCAAGCGCGTTGGATGTCGTCCTCGGTGCGGATGACTGATTGGCCTTTGCCCGAACTCGACATGAGCGGTTTCACCACACAGGGCATGCCGACGGCCTTGACACCCGCCGCCAATGCTGCATACGACGTGGCGTAGCGGTAGGGCGCCGTTTTCAAGCCCAACTCCGCCGCCGCCAAATCACGGATGGCCTTGCGATTCATCGTGAAGTTGGCCGCACGGGCCGATGGCACCACATGGATCCCGCGCTCCTCGTAGTCGTAAAAACGCTCGGTTCGGATCGACTCCACCTCTGGCACAATTATGTCCGGTTGGTGCTTCGCGACCACCGCATCCAACGCCTCCCCATCCAGCATGTTGATGACCTCGCAGCTATCAGCCACCTGCATGGCTGGCGCCCCTTTGTAGGCGTCGACAGCGATGACCGTTTGGCCATAACGTTGGAGGGCGATGACCACTTCTTTGCCGAGTTCACCAGAGCCGAGGAGGAGGATTTTCTTGTGCATGCCGAAAGTTAACTCCGCAGGGCTCGCTTTTCAGCATTTTTGCGACATTCGCCCCATGAAAAAGGTACTCTGGATTGTTCTGGCGCTGGTCGCCATCGTTTTCGGTTTTCTCATTTCCCAAGGCCTCTACCGCACCGTTGAAGTGGAGCAAGGTGAGCAAGGTGGATTCATCCTGGTCGGCGTGGACCACGTGGGACCATACATGGAAATCGGTGGGGCGTTTGCAAAGGTCAAAACCCAATTCCCCGACGGCGAACTCGCGGGCATCTACTACGACAACCCCGAGTTCGTTCCTGAAGATTCCCTACGCTCCTTTGCTGGAGTGAAGGTCTCGGCCACAGAAGGATTGGAAGTGATCGCAGCCCATCCTGGATTCCGTTTGGTGGAGATCGAAAAAGGACCTGCTCTCTATACGGAATGGTCCGGAGGGACCGGAGTAGTGAGCATAATCCTCGGCACCATGAAGGCCTATCCGGCCCTCAAAGCAGCGTGCGAGGAAACGGGGTTATGCACGGAAAACAGCATCGCCTTCGAAGAATACAGCGATGCCGGTACGCGGTACGTGATGACTTATTGAGCCCGCTCAATCCGCGCGACCGCGGTTTGGTGGGCCTCAATGTCCGCTCGATCCATTCGCTGCTTGCGGAATTGACCGGCGTGGTAGAGGTCCGCTTGGTTGTCGTAAAACGGACTGAATACGTTACCTGATTGTCCGGTTGGTAAGATGCTTTCAGCAGCGCCAACGTCTGCAAAATCGATTCCTATGCGCATCGAAGGGCCGGAGAAAACGTCGTAGTTAACGGCCTCCTTCAACTTGAACTCGTACTTATTCAATGCGTCTTTGGCGGACGGCACGGCATAAGGCCCGACGTTCAGGAAATCCCCAACAAGCGGCGCATCGGTCATGGCGTGGCGGTGCACCACCGTGTGAAGGCGGCCATAATGCCACTTGCTCCTGTCGTCGCCCAGCGCCTCCTTTAGGTCTGTTCGCGCAGCTTCAAGGGCGGCGGCCACAATTGCCGAAGCATCCTCCACCTCTTCGGTGCGGACGTCGTCCCACCATGGGCTGTTGGCGTTAGCAAGCAAGCGCGGGAACGAATTCTCGGAGACGATGGTTTTGTGCCAGGACTCGAATTTTTCTCGTGCAGATCCTTCGGGGGCAGCCCGCTCAAATTCGTCGTACATCGCCCCCTGAATGGTGCGGTACATCCACCGGTAATAAAGCGTCGGAGCCACATCCTCAGCGAGGTGCCCTCCGTCCCATCCGCGCATGAAGTCTTCCACTTCAGCGCCGGCCGCATCGGCATAGGCAACAAGTGCCTCAGCGTTTTGTCGGTAGACCGGACTGTGGTGATCCAACTGGATGGCCTGGGCATCCGCGACGGTCCAATCGTTTTTGGGCGCGGAAAGCGCTTCAAAAATGCCGGTCGCCCGGGTGTTTCCAGCATAGTAGTGGCCGGGGTAGCGAACGCTGTCGTTGGGTTGGGGAGCGTTGTTGGCCGAGTAGACAAAACCGCGTTCGGGGTTGACGAGCTTTGGGTTCATGTCAAATCCGTACCAACCTGTAGGGTCATTGGCGGGGTCGGTGCCGTCGATGGCCACCTTCGTGTCCACGTGGTCGGGACGGATGGGCAGCTTGGCGCC
>CALGDB010000220.1 GCA_937884175.1 uncultured Flavobacteriales bacterium | reverse complement strand
GAAGTCATCCGCTCCACCTGGAACGGCACCAACAATCAAATGGTGCTGAACAAAGGGACAGCCCACGGTGTCGAACCTGGCAATGGCCTCTTGCAAAACAACCGCGTCGTGGGACGCGTGATGGAAGCATCGGAAAACTACGCTTTGGCCTTGCCGCTCATCAACTCCTCCATCGAGTGGAGCGTTCGAATCGGCAGGTCCGGACCCGTCGCACGGCTGGTCTGGGAAGGGGGGGATGTGACGCGCGCCACGGTGTACGATGTTCCACGGAGCGCGCCATTCAGCCCGGGAGATTCCGTCTTGTCCTCCGGTTTCCAAGGCTACTTTCCCTCGGGGTTTCTCGTCGGCAGCATTGCTGATGAGGCCCCGGAGTTTGACGGTCAATTTTTGAACGTTCCAATCACCCTTGCCGCCGACTTCAGGGCCATACGCTATGTGCAGATCGCCGCTCCGTTAGGGGAATCCGAAATCAACGGTCTCACACATTCCGACAACTAGCAATCGCCATGAACAACCAAGTGCTGACATATGGCAGGGTGCTCGTTCCGTTGGTTCTGCATGTGCTTTTCTTTCAGTACGCTGCATTCGCAGCGGGTTGGTGGTTTGTCGGCTTTCACTTGCTCGGATTGCTGCTGATGCCATTGCAATCTTCACCGCTCCTACTGTTGGTGGTCGCTGCGGGATTTGGCAGCATCGTCGACACTGCCACATTGGAAGGTGGGCTGTTCATGTCCAGTGCGGTCCTGATGGCCCTAGCAACCCCTGCCGTAAACCGGTTGTTGGCTCCACGCGAGGGGTATGAAGTCACCGACCAACCGACTGTTTCGTCCATGGGCGTTCAGTGGTTCGCCATCCGATGCCTGCTCTTACTGACCGTTCACAACCTGTGGATGTTTGCATTGGAGGCAGGACGGTGGGACTTGATCCCCCGGGCCATTGGCAAGGCGCTGATCTCATCCACTTTGTCCACAGGAGCCTTTGTGCTCGTGCTGCTGCTCACCCGTCGCCAACGATCCGCCCGATGAAGCTGCGCGAACGCCAATGGATCATTGGAGGTATTTTCCTTCTAATCTCGGTCATCTACCTCGGACGATTAGTCCAGATGCAGGTGTTTGCTTACGAGTGGAAAGCATATGCTTCCCGGTTGACCGAAGAAACGGAAACACTCGAACCGGCCCGCGGCCTCATCCGTGACCGCCACGGTGAGATTGTCGTCAACAACAAAGCCGGTTACGACATTTGGTTCACACCCCGCAAATGCTCTGCTGCCGGAGGGCTCGACACTCTGGTTTTGGCAGAGTTGATTGAAATGACACCCGACGGGCTGGCACGCGCGTTCCGCCGCGCCGAGAATTACGCAACCTACCGGCCCTCGCGCATTCAAAAACAACTCACTGCAGAGAGCTATGCCCGGATATCCGGCGAAATGTGGCGCTTCCCAGGCGTTGAGGTTCGCCGGCGATCCCTTCGTACCAATCCTTCCGGACTCGCGAGCCACTTGTTGGGCGAATTCCGCGAAGTGGACCAAAACGACCTCGCGGCCAATCAAGGCTACCGCCTCGGCGATTACAAGGGGAAGTCCGGTTTGGAGTTGCAATGGGAATCCACGCTGCGCGGAAGACGCGGCACCCGGCACCACATCGTCGACATCCGAAACGACTTCCGTGAACCAGCCCAAGCCGGCATGCTCGACACCCTCCCTGTGCCCGGTGATGATATTCAACTGACGTTGGATTTGGAATTGCAGGCCTACGGAGAATACATCATGGCTAACAAGCGCGGTGCCATCGTTGCCATTGAGCCGGCGACAGGGGAAGTCCTTGCGATGGTCAGCGCACCGAGTTACGGAACCGACTTGCTGACCGGACGGGACCGCGGTGCGAACTACGACAGCCTCATCAACCACCCAAACAAGCCGCTCTTCAATCGAACGTTGCGTGCGACCTACCGTCCTGGCAGCATCTTCAAAATGATCCAGGGACTGATCGCCATGGACCGAGGGGTGCTGCGCCCTTCCAACCGAATTGTCTGCGATCGCAACGTAATCGGCTGCCACGGGCCGCATAGGTTTGACAACCTCGAGGAGGCCATCGTTCACTCCTGCAATCCGTACTTCCACGAAGTGATGAAGCGCATGATCCAAGACGGCTCCACGGGGAGCATCTTCAGCGACGCGCACCAAAACTTGGGAAAGTGGTCAGAGTCCGTGCGGACCTTTGGACTGGGCACGGACTTGGGCGGACACTTTCCGGCTTTGCGGTCTGGATCGGTACCCGACGCAACGGATTACGACCGGATTTACGGACGCAAACGGTGGGCCTACTCCACTATTTACTCCATCTCCATCGGGGAAGGCGAATTGCTCACCACCCCCATGCACATGGCCAACCTCGCAGCAATATTGGCGAACCGAGGGCACTACATCACACCTCACGCGGTCCGCGGAAGCGAAGGCATTGAACGAATGGAATCCGGCATCGACGACCAGCACTTCGATGCCGTGATCCGCGCCATGTCGACGGTGGTAACTGCCAACGATGGAACCGGACGACGGGCGGCCACCCCGGGCATGGAGGTGTGCGGCAAAACGGGAACCGTCCAGAACCCCAATGGCAACCACTCAGTGTTCATCGCCTTTGCGCCGGCCGTCAACCCGCGAATCGCACTTAGCGTCTACGTGGAGAATGCCGGGGCTGGAGGTGACTGGGCCGCCCCAATCGCCAGTTTGATGATTGAAAAGTACCTTCATCAATACGTGACCCAACGCGCCAAGGAACAGCGCATCCTTGAAGCTAAATACCCCTTTCCAGAATTACCGTTGTGAGGAGAACAGCCCCCATATCGCAGCGCATTGATTGGCTCACAGCCGGGTTGGTGTTCGCCTTGATGGTCATCGGGCTGTTCAACGTGGCCAGCGCCACCGCGGGCGCGAGCACGGTCGAGTGGCTCGATTTCAGCGGGAAGCTCGGGAAGCAATTCATTTGGGTCGGAGCGAGCTTGGTGTTGGCCTTCCTGCTGCTGGTCATCGAAGGGGAATTTTTCATTCGCACATCGGTGATCCACTATGCTGTGAACGTCCTGCTCCTCCTTGCGGTGTTGGCCGTGGGAAAACGCATTGGCGGGGCCAAATCGTGGTTCTCATTTGGAGGCATCGGCATCCAACCCTCGGAGTTTGCGAAGACAGGTACCTCGCTGATGCTCGCTTGGATGCTCAGCCGCAACCAGGACCGATTCAATCAATGGGGCTCATTGATCAAGGCGCTAGCCATCGTCTCCTTGCCAGCAGCCTTGGTACTGCTTCAGCCCGATGCCGGAACGGTTTTGGTGTTTACTGGGTTGATTTTAGTCTTCTACCGGGAAGGGCTCTCGGGCAATGTGTTGATCGCTGTGCTCTGTGCGCTGCTCGTCACCATCGCGACCATTTTGAGTGGGGCAAGCACGTTGCATTACCCGGGGGCAGGCGAAGCCACTGGAGCTTGGATCCTCTGGGGCATCCTGCTGAGCATCGGTGGCTTTCTCTGGGCCACGGTGCCCCAGTGGACCGTTCCGCGGCGGAGAAAACGCAACCGACGGGCGGTCCTTTTCAGCTTTGCCGCGGCACTGGTTCTGTCAGTTGGATTGCAATTCGGATTGGAGGAAGTGCTCCGGCCCCACCAGAAAGACCGAATTCACGTATTGTTCGGCATCGATGTGGGCAATCCCGATGCCGATTACAACATCCGTCACGCCAAAGCGGCCATCAGTTCGGGTGGGCTCACTGGAAAAGGCTATTTGAAAGGCCCCATGACCGCCTATGGTTTTGTCCCCGAACAAGAGACCGATTTCATCTTCTGCACCATCGGAGAGGAATGGGGATTGATGGGAACTTCCGCCACGTTGTTGTTGTTCACGCTCCTGTTGCTGCGTACCCTGGCACTGGCTGAACGGCAGCGTAGCGATTTCACTAGGATTTACGCATACGCCGTGGCCAGCATTCTGTTCATGCACTTCGCCATCAACGTGGGAATGGTGCTCGGGCTCGCTCCGGTCATCGGAATTCCGTTGCCCTTTATCAGCGCAGGTGGCTCGTCCTTGGTCGGGTTTACTCTGCTGGTTTTCATCCTGTTACGGTTAGATGCCGAGCGCTTTACTGTTTTGCGTTAGTCGATTAATACACGCATTACATCGAATAAATTATAGGTTTTACTTTTTTTGTAGGGTGAAAATTCGTACTTTTAAACGTGCTTTGTTTAGAATAATATTAGAAGCCCATTGTGTGCAGCCAGTCTGTCGCAGTGGGTTTCCTCATTTGGAGCAAACAAGGCGAGCAAACCATTCAAACCTAGAACCCCGTGCCATGTGTACGGGGTTTTTTGTTTAAAGACCGAGCAGGACTTCCTCGGGGCTCTTACCCGTGAAAAGCAGGCGCTCCGGTTGCTCGATCATCTCTTTGATCGCGTAGAGGAATCCAACGCTTTCCTTTCCGTCAATGATGCGATGGTCGTAGCTCAAGGCCACGTACATGACCGGTCGTACCTCGACTTTCCCGTTGATAGCGACGGGGCGTTCCACGATGTTGTGCATGCCCAGAATGGCGCTCTGTGGCGGGTTGATGATGGGCGTGGACAACATGGATCCGAAGATACCACCGTTGGTGATGGTGAACGTACCGCCTTGCATTTCATCGATGCCCAATTCGCCGTCCCGTGCACGGATGGCCAAGCGCTTGATTTCGGCTTCAATCTGCGCCAAACTCATCGTCTCCGCATTACGAACAATAGGGACCATCAAGCCTTTTGGTGAGCTCACAGCGATACCAATGTCAGCGTACTCGGGCAAAATGACTTCCTTGCCATCAATCATGCCATTGACCGGAGGGAACTGCGCAATGGCGTGCGTAACCGCCTTGGTGAAAAAGCTCATGAAGCCCAACCCAACACCATGCGCTTCGCGGAAGGCATCCTTGTACTTCGAGCGCAGGTCCATCACCGGCTTCATGTCCACCTCATTGAACGTGGTCAACATGGCCGTTTCGTTTTTGACCCCGACCAAGCGCTCGGCCACCTTGCGGCGCAGCATGGATATTTTCTCCCGCCGCACCTCGCGCGATCCGCCCCAGTGGACTGCGGAAGAACCGTCAAATCCTGCCGCCAACGCAGCGACTACATCTTGCTTCAAAATGCGACCGTCCCGTCCTGTGCCTTGAACTTGGCGGGCTTTCAAGCCGCTCTCGGCTAGCATTTTCTTAGCAGCTGGCGAAGGATGTCCGGCTGCGTGTGTGGCTTTTGCGGCTAGGGCTGGAGCTGAGGCCGGGGCAGGGGCAGGGGT
>CALGDB010000219.1 GCA_937884175.1 uncultured Flavobacteriales bacterium | reverse complement strand
ATGTAATCCAGAATCCCTTGGAAATGTAGGAGGCCAGGGCCACATCCCGATTTTCAATTCCCTAATGGAAAATGAAGATTTCTGGGCGACGTACATCAACCGTTGGGCAGACTTGAGCAACACGCACTTCAGCTGTGACAATATGCACGCTGTGCTGGATAGCATGATCAACGTCATCGAGCCCGAGATGGATCGGCACATAGATCGTTGGGGCGGGAGCTACGACGGCTGGATGGCCAATGTGGACGAAATCCACGACTTCATCGAGGAGCGTTGCGCGGAAATGCTCATCAACGGCCTCGAGGATTGCTATGAAGTAGAATCCGTAACGTTGACGCTGATCATCGATGGGATGGGCGAGGTGCAGGTGAATTCGGTGGATATTGGCCCCTTCGACGTGCCGATGGATGCGACTTACTTTGCCGGTGTTCCGATGGAGCTCACGGCGGAAGAGTCGATGGGTGAGGTCTTCTTGTTTTGGCAGGTGCTCGACGGGGACATCACCCTAAATGATCCCACCAATCCGTACCTCGGTTTCACCTTGAACGGCGATGCGACCTTGGTCGCTTACTTCGCTTCCAATGCCGACCCTCAAGAGACGACGTTTGTGGTGGACCCTCCTGGTGCGGGAGAAATTTATGTGGACGGCACGGCCTTGTTGAATTACCCGGCGACCGAATTGCTCGATTACGGCGCACACGACGTTCAAGCCGTAGGTCTGGATCAATGGCACGTCTTCACGGGCTGGTCCTCAACCGGCCCTCAAGTGGCGCCGTCCATGGCCAATGCCGCTGGTAGCATCTCTGTTACCGAACCCGCTACGTACACTGCTCACTTCAATGTGATTGAACACAGCGACCTGAAGGTCCGGGTGGAGCCGCCGAACAAAGGCGTTGTCCGCATCGAAGGCGGTGCGGTCATTGTCACTGACGAATGGGAAGGTGGCCTTGAAATCGAGGGCCTGCTGAACGCTGAGGCAGCACCGGTGGAATATTGGGCCTTTGACCGATGGGAAATTTCCTATGCCGCACCGAATCCCAGCGCTACAGCCGCGAACATCACCTTGCTCAAGCAAGACGAAGAAGAGCTCGTGGCTCATTTCGTCCCGATTGACTTCGCGGTGTACGTCCCAACGGCATTCAGCCCGAACAACGATGGATTGAACGACGCGTTCATGCCAGTTGGCACCTCGTTTGTCGCGGAGACGTACCATTTGATTGTCATCAACCGATGGGGAGAAAAGGTGTTTGAGTCGTTCGATCCGAAGGAGCCATGGATTGGTCAGCACCAGGGTGGAGCCCACTTTGTCCGAGATGGCCAATACATGTACCGTTTGGAAGTTCAGTCGGTGCACGAGATGGTGCCGCGGAGCTACACAGGCAACGTAACGGTCGTTCGGTAATCGGCATGACCGTTTCCCTTTGGTCCGGCCCCCGCAACTGCAGTACAGCCTTGATGTACAGCTTTGCGCAGAGGCCGGACTATGGGGTGGTTGATGAGCCCTTATTCGCGCATTTCTTGCAAAATACCGGGGCGGAACGACCATCCCGTGCCGAGGTACTTGCTGCCATGCCCACCGAGCGTGCGCAAATCCTGTCTTCCCTCAAGCGCGATAACGGGCACGTTTTCCTGAAACACATGGCTAATCATACCGAGGGTTGGCCGGAGCCATGTGATTTCGCAACACACAAGCACGTGCTGCTCACCCGCCATCCGCGGAAGGTGTTGAAATCGTACCGGGCCCACATCGATTCGCCCACGGCACTGGATTTGTGCTACCACCACCAACATCGCTGGCTTGAGCGTTGCGAGGCGGAGGGTTGGCCGGTGGCCGTGTTGGATTCCGATCGCCTAGTGGCGGCGCCAGAACAGTCCCTGAGGGCGCTCACGGATTGGCTGGGAGTGGACTTTGATCCGTGCATGCTCACGTGGCCAGCTGGTCCGCGTCAGGAAGACGGACCATGGGCCAAGTACTGGTACCACCGTGTGCACGCCTCCACCGGATGGGAAAAGGCCCCGGCGACTGACTTGGATTCTATACCGCCTGTCGAGGAGCGGTTCTTACCTTTAGTTGCAGAAACAGAGCCGCTCTATGAATTGCTACGCGCTCGAGCATTGAACTGATTCCATGGCAAAATTCAACCAACCGGACCCACGCAATGCGGAGACCCTTGTCTGGGTGAACGGACTTGTACCCCGCGCTGAGGCCAAGGTCAGCGTGCTCGACAGTGTGGTGCAGGGAGGTGATGCCGTGTGGGAGGGCCTGCGCATCCACAAGGGGCGGGCGTTGCAACTCAATGAGCACATCAGCCGACTACTGGACTCGGCCCATGCACTAGCCTTTGCCACCATTCCGACCCGATCGGAGGTGGAGGATGCTATTTTTGCCACCCTCAAAGCCAACGGCATGACGGACGGTGTCCACTGCCGCATCACCCTGACGCGCGGCATGAAAAGCACGAGCGGCATGGACCCGCGACTCAACGTTTTTGGAACCACGCTGATTGTGTTGCCCGAATACAAAGGCATGGTCTACGGCGACGAAGGCATACGGCTGGTGACCTCGGCCATTCGCCGAAACAACCCAGCATTTTTGGATTCCAAGATCCACCACAATAACCTGCTTAACAACATACTTGCGAAGATCGAGGCCAACGTCGCAGGTGTGGACGATGCGTTGATGCTCGATGGCGAAGGCTTCATTGCTGAGACCAACGCGACCAATGTGTTTGCTGTCCGCAAAGGCACCCTCGTCACCCCGACTGCGATGGCCTGCCTGCCCGGATTGACGCGGCAATTATTGCTGGAGATCGCGCGCGGAGCGAACATTCCCGTGGAAGAACGCCGCGTGAGCCTGACGGAATTTTACACCGCGGATGAGGTCTTCACTACTGGAACGATGGGCGGCCTCGCGCACGTGGTGGAAATCGATGGACGGCGCATCGGCGCGTCAATGGGCATCGGTCCGGTCACCGAGCGACTGCAGAACATCTATCGCACCCAAAGCTGGGAATATGCGGTGCCGCTGCGTTAAGACGACGGTTTTTGCTCCCAGTGCCGTTTGAGTACGGTGTTGACGGTCACGGACAGGATGACCAACCCGATGCCGGCCAAGGCCCATTGATTGAGGTGCTCGTCGAACAGCAGCAACCCGAAAATAAACGCAAGAACGGCTCCGAAGTACTTGAATGGCATGATGACGTTAGCCTCGCCTTGGTGAAGGGCAAACGTCATGGCGACCTGCGCTACCACGCTCAGTAGGCCCACAGCCAATGCGAGCAGCCATTCGTTACCAACCGGGGGCACCCAGGTGAACGCCGTCCACCCTCCGGTCACTGGTACGGCGACGAGGTGAAACCAGATGACTACCCCAACCGGGTGATCCGTCTCGCGGCATTTCATCGTGGCTAGGTAGGCAACCGCGGCAGCCATGGCGCTGCTCACGCCCAGCCCGAAATAGAGCCAGTTGATGCGCGGATCAAATCCCTTGACCATGAGCACTCCGGCAAACGCGGTGGCGAAGAACAGCCACTGTACCGGCCGCATCGAGCGTTGACCATCGAAGTAACGGGCGAGCAACACGGTGAAGATGGGGGACAGGTACTGGATGACCGTGGCACTCGCAATGGGGATGAACCGAAGTGTGTGAAAGAAGGTGGCGAGTCCGATGGTGCCGAAAATGCCGCGGATTAGGAGCCATTTGCGGTTGACCCCGAACAAGGAATATCCGTTCCACCACAGCCAGCCGCCTGTGAGCACCAAGGAGATGACCGAGCGTAAGAAGACCAGTTCCTGAGTTGGTAAATGAGCCAATGCCTTAACGCACAAATTGGCCGCAGTGTAAAAGACGGTCGCTAGGACCATCCACGCTATACCCGATGTGGCTCGTCCGATTACCGCCATTACATGTTGCGGCGGTAGGCACCGCCCACTTCAAACAGCGCATCGCTGAGCTGGCCCAAGGTGCAGTGCTTGGCACTCACCAGCAGCGATTCGAATACGTTCTTCCCTTCAGTGGCAGCAGCCTTAACCGCATTGATGGCTTTCGTCGAAGCTTCAGTGTGGCCGTCATGAATGCGAGCGACTTGTTCCAGCTGGGCCTCTTTTTCCGCGGTCTCGGCTCGAATGACCTCACCGGGGGTGAGGGTGGGTGAGCCGTTTTTGGCAAGGAAGGTATTGACCCCGATGATGGGGAATTCTCCGGTGTGCTTTAGGGTCTCATAGTGCAGGCTTTCCTCCTGGATTCGAGAGCGCTGGTACATGGTTTCCATGGCACCTATGACGCCACCTCGTTCAGTGATACGCTCAAATTCAATCATCACGGCTTCTTCAACGAGATCCGTCAATGCTTCGATGATGTAGGATCCTTGAAGCGGGTTCTCGTTCTTCGTCAGGCCGAGCTCTTTGTTGATGATGAGCTGGATGGCCATGGCGCGACGCACACTGTGTTCGGTTGGCGTTGTGATTGCCTCGTCGTAAGCATTGGTGTGCAGCGAGTTACAGTTGTCGAAGATGGCGTACAGTGCTTGCAATGTGGTGCGGATGTCGTTGAAATCGATTTCCTGCGCGTGCAGCGAACGGCCTGATGTCTGGATGTGGTACTTGAGCATTTGGGCGCGTGCGGATGCTCCGTACTTCTCGCGCATGGCTTTGGCCCAGATGCGCCGGGCCACCCGGCCGATGACTGCATACTCGGGATCGATGCCGTTGGAGAAGAAAAAGCTCAGGTTGGGCCCAAATTCGTTCAAATCCATGCCTCGGCTCAAGTAGTACTCGACGTAGGTAAAACCGTTGGCAAGGGTAAAGGCTAATTGCGTAATCGGATTGGCTCCGGCTTCGGCGATGTGGTACCCACTGATTGAGACGCTGTAAAAATTGTGGATGGAGCGGTCAATGAACGAGGCCTGCACGTCACCCATCAGCCGCAAGGCAAATTCCGTGGAGAAAATGCACGTGTTCTGGGCTTGGTCCTCTTTCAAAATATCCGCCTGAACCGTGCCGCGCACTTGGCTCATGGCTTCCGCTTGTAACCGGCTATATACCTTGACAGGCAACACCTCATCACCTGTGCATCCCAGCAGTAACAAGCCCAAACCGTTGTGTCCCTCGGGCAAGTCGCCGAAGTAGGTCGGGCGTTTCAACCCCTTGTCTTCCCATTTGGCTTTCAGCACGCGTTCGACCTCGCTTTCGAGGTCTTCGGCATGGATGTACTTCTCGCAGTGTTGATCTACTGCGGCGTTCAGGAAGAACGCAAGTAAAATGGGAGCAGGGCCATTGATGGTCATCGACACACTGGTCGTCGGGTCGCAGAGGTCGAATCCGCTGTAGAGTTTCTTAGCGTCGTCGAGGCAGCAGACGCTTACCCCGCTGTTACCCACCTTGCCGTAGATGTCCGGACGTCGATCGGGATCGCGTCCATAGAGCGTAACACTGTCAAAGGCAGTGGACAGCCGTTTGGCCGGCATTCCCTGTGATACATAGTGGAATCGCTTGTTGGTTCGCTCCGGTCCGCCTTCTCCAGCAAACATGCGCGCCGGATCCTCACCCTGGCGCTTGAATGGATAAATGCCCGCCGTGTAGGGGAAACTTCCAGGCAAGTTTTCCTGCAAAGACCAACGCGTCAAATCGCTCCAACCACTCAGCCGAGGCACGGCAATTTTCGGGATGTCGAGGTGGGAAAGGCTCTCGCTCGTCGTTTGAACGTTGATGTCCTTGCCGCGTACTTGGTAGGTAAATACTTCGGATTCATACCGATCGCGCAATTCGGGCCACTGTTCTAACCACTCCAAGACCTTCGGGTCCATCTCCAATCGCAACGCGTGTGCCTTGGCTTCAATAGATCCCGCCGCTGTGTCCACCAAGGTTTGTGCTGTCTGCAACGCTTGCAGTTGACCCGCCGTTGCGGCCTGCTTTTCGGTCCAGTCGTTGTAGTGCCGGATGTGCTCGGCAATCTCGCTGAGGTAACGGGTGCGTTTGGGTGGGATGACGAATTGCTTTTCGCTTGAAGAGTCCCCTTCAGCAGCAGGCACATTCAATTCCACCTTCGTGCGCTCCGTCAGTAAGTTCATCACCATGCTGAAGAGCTGATTCGTTCCCGGATCGTTGAATTGGGAAGCGATGGTACCAACGATGGGCAGGTCTTCATCTTGGGCGTCCCAGAGGTCGTGGTTACGCTTGAATTGCTTTCGCACGTCGCGGATGGCATCGAGGCCGCCGCGCTTGTCAAACTTGTTGATGGCCACGATGTCGGCAAAGTCGAGCATGTCGATTTTCTCTAACTGGGTAGCGGCACCGAATTCCGGCGTCATTATGTACAGGGCCACGTCGCTGTGGTCCATGATTTCCGTGTCGCTTTGGCCGATTCCACTGGTCTCGAGGACGATGAGATCGAATCCTGAAACGCGCAGTACATCCAGTCCCTCTGCCACATGCTTGGACAGGGCGAGGTTGGATTGGCGCGTGGCCAGCGAGCGCATATACACCCGTTCGTTGTTGATGGCATTCATGCGTATGCGGTCCCCGAGGAGGGCGCCGCCGGTTTTGCGCTTCGAGGGGTCGACGCTGATCAGGCCGATGCGCTTCCCCGGGAAAGAGGCGAGGAAGCGACGAACCAATTCGTCAACCATGGAGGACTTGCCCGCGCCACCTGTTCCGGTGATACCCAAAACGGGCACCTTGGGGATGTCGCTGTGGGCGGCTCGGAAGGCTTGTTGAAACCCATCTGGATCGAGCTCAGCGGCTGTGATGCAACGCGCAATGGCTCGCGGCGAAGCACTGGACAAGGCGCCAAATTCCTCGCTTAGCGTGCCTGCGCCCTCGATGGTGGTGAAGTCGCACCGCTGGATGAGGTCGTTGATCATGCCCTGCAATCCCATGGTGCGCCCGTCGTCCGGGTGGTAGATGCGTTCGATGCCGTAGGCGTGGAGTTCTTCGATTTCCTCGGGAAGGATGGTTCCGCCACCGCCGCCAAAAACGCGGATATGGCCCGCACCACGCTCGTCTAGGAGGTCTTTCATGTACTTGAAATACTCCATGTGGCCACCTTGGTACGAAGTCATCGCAATGGCTTGAGCGTCTTCCTGGATGGCACAGTTGACCACTTCGTCTACACTGCGGTCGTGGCCGAGGTGAATGACCTCACAACCGGAACGTTGCATGATGCGGCGCATGATGTTGATGGCGGCATCGTGACCATCGAACAGGCTGGCAGCCGTGACGATACGAACGTTGTGCTGGGGGGTGTAGACGGTTTCTTTTTTCATTGAAGTCAACCTGAGGTACCGCAAAGGTAGCAGGTTGATGACCGTTGCGTGCATGCGCTATTTTCGCGGTATGGAAAACGACGAAGGCATCCGGATCAACAAATACTTCACGCAGGTGGGGTATTGCTCGCGTCGTGCTGCGGACAAACTCATCGATGCAGGCGAGGTCAAGATCAATGGCGAGGTGCCGGAGAAGGGAACCAAGGTGATGCCGGGCGATGTTGTAACCGTTCGGGGCGAAGTTGTATCACCGGATACAGAGAAGGAGCACGTGTACCTCGCCGTTCACAAGCCTGTGGGCATCGTGTGCACCACGGACCAGCGCCGCGAGAAGGACAACATCGTCGATTTTGTCAATTACCCAACGCGGGTCTTTCCCGTTGGCCGGTTAGATAAGATGAGCGAAGGGCTCATTCTGATGACGGATGACGGCGAAATCGTCAACCACATCCTGCGGGAGCGTCATGGCCACGAAAAGGAATACATCGTAACCGTCAACCGCCCGTTCGATGACGCCTTCCTGTGTTCGATGTCGCGCGGAGTCCACATCTTGGATACGACTACGCGTCCCTGCAAGGTGGAGCCCTTGTCGCCGACGGTTTTCAAAATCATTTTGGTGCAGGGCTTGAACCGTCAAATCCGCCGGATGTGTGAGGCCTTGGGCCACCGCGTGGTGCGTCTGAAGCGCGTTCGCATCATGCAATTGGAGCTGGATATTCCACCCGGAAAGTGGCGTCACCTCACGGAGGCTGAGGTGAAACGGCTGAGGGGGAAAGGCAAATGATGTCTATGTAGCGGAATTCCGCTATTTTGCGCTTTCAATTGAACAAGCAACGTTTTTCCAATTCGGCTTGTTTTGCTTGCAGACTCTGAAACACCATTCATGAAAGAACTCGTGAATTCTCACCCTTCAATTTTCCGCGGCTTAGCTGCGTCTTGCTTCCGCGTGCTCTCCATTGCGTTCACTGCGGCTTTGGTCACCGGCAGCGCCTCTGCCCAAATGACTGGTGTCACTTGGGAGGTGGACACTGTATTTTACGAACCAACCGCCTTTGACGCCGCTGGTGAGCCGCTGTACACGGACCTGGAAGGGTATGTGACGTACAAGCTATTTGCTGAGTTTACCAACCCAACGGATGAGCTAAGTGCGATTTATTCGGATGTCGCTGCGCTTGGAACCGAGCCGTTTTACATCGATGCGCCCTGCGGCTGCTTCAATCCGGATTTGGGTGATGTGTTGCTTGGAGGCACACAAAACCCGGCGCTGCTTGATTTTTTTCCCGAGGTCGCCTTCGATACCTATTGGACCTTGGGATTTGCGGTAGGAGAGCAATTCGTAGGTAGCAATCCTGCTTATGAATCGACGACCATGTGTGCAGAGCAGGAAGATGGTGGAATTATTTTGACCATTGTTCCAGAAGCTGCAGGGGACGACTTACGCATCCAATTTGCGCAGGTGACCACGTGCGGCTCGTTTGAATTCCACGCGTGTTTCCAAGTCTTTGTCGATGGCGTGCAGGCGCCTTACCAAGAATGGTGCATGAGCGGGGACGGCAATGGTCCCGAACTGGTGGAAAACCCCTGCGATACTTATGCGCAAACAACCCCCGCCATTGACATCACCAGTAGTATCGACTGCTTTGGTGACCTTGCAAGCGTCGATGTCAATGCCTACGGCGTCTCACCCATCACTTATGAATTGTTCGATGCCTCGGACTCGACCTTAGTCACGACGCAGATTGATGACAACGAATTCAGCGACCTGACGGAAGGCGATTACTTCGTGGCCATTGTTGACGGCAATTGGTGCCGCGACTCTACGGACGTTTTTGGGTTCGTCGAGCCACCTGAATTAAGCGCAACTTGGTCATTGCTGGAAGACAACACCTGCCCAAGTGATTTGTCGAGCGTGGTAGAAATTGATTTTTCCGGAGGGGTACCGAACTACGACATCGTCGCGTTCTCCGCGACCAACACGGGTACTGGGCTTTTGCCCGACCCAAACTACCAGTGGGTAGGGTTGGATTGCGTCGATGGAGACGGTGAGTGGGATTTTGAAATTACGGATGCCAACGGTTGTTCGTTGGACACCTCGATCACCATTTCGTGCATTGACCCGCTCGTTCTGCAGGCCACGGCTGAGAACATCACTTGTTTCTCATACGGTGACGGCCTCATTGAAGGGTCGATGAGTGGCGGAACGGGTGCGCTGACGTTAACCGGATATCCAAACTTGGGCGCCAATATCACAGGCGAAGGTTCTGTGGACTTTGAGGTTACAAGCCTTCAAGCTGCAGAGTACCTCTTGCTGGTAACGGACGCCAACGGATGCCAGGATTCGACAGAGATAACCATAATCGAACCGGATTCCGTGACGATGCAAATCATAACAAACGACCTGCTTTGTGCAGAATCCTGTGACGGTGAGGTAAACATTGCGGCGTTCGGGGGTTCGGGTGTGTTCGACTACTCCGTGACCGATGCAGATGGCAATGAGTACGACGATGAAGACCTCTGTGTGGGTACGTACGTGGCCAATGCTGTTGATGAAAACGGTTGCGTCGTGGATTCAGCCTTTCAGGTGATGGCGCCGGATAGCATATTGTTCGATATCGTCATTGAGGACGTGACGTGCAACGGGGAGGCCAACGGATCGATTTGTGTAGAAAACGCAACCGGTGGTACTGGCGCCTTGAGTTTCCAAGTGGATCCTCCCGGGGCGGCCTTCCAATTCGACCCGTGCTTTGACGTAGCGTCGGGTACGTATGTGGTGACCGCGATGGATGAGGTCGGATGCGAAGTGAGTTCGGATCCGCAGTTGGTCATTGAGCCGGATGCTATTCAATTGATTCTGTCTGCAACCGAAATTACCTGTACGTCCTATGCAGACGGGATGCTGACGGTGGAGGGCATCGGCGGGACAGGT
>CALGDB010000218.1 GCA_937884175.1 uncultured Flavobacteriales bacterium | reverse complement strand
CGCCGAAGAAATCTTCGCTCAACAAGCGGCAAACCTCGAAGTCTTTTTCTCCCCCCACTTCTTCATTGGCACCGTCTTGATGGTGTGGATTTTTACGGCCGCCGTCCTCTCCGCCATTTTCGCGGCAGTGATGCCGCGCATATGGAATGCACAACCCAAATGAAATACAGGAGCTGGTCATCCGTTTGTAGATTTACGACGCATTCACGCCTCATGTACCCTTCAGCGCTTTTCAATCTGTTCCCATCTCGCAAACATTTGCTCGCGATTGGAGTGGTGTTAATGGCCGCCCTTGGGCCGGTGGCAGCGCAGCAAGGGCGGAAGAATCTCGCCGCATTTGACACCAAGAAGTACCATTTTGGTTTCGCTATATCAGGCAACCGGTCGGACTTTAATCTTGTGCTCACCCCTGACTACAGCTTCAGCGATAGCCTCCAGTCCATCATCAATCAACCCCAAGCTGGATTCGACCTGGGCTTGGTGGCTTCATGGGACGCAACGAAAAACCTGCATGTCCGCTTCATTCCAGGACTTTCATTCCAAGACCGTTCGCTCGAATACCGCTTTGAGGAAGACGGCGGAACGGACTTGAAGGTACGCCGCACGGAATCCGTCTACCTGAACTTTCCCCTATTGCTCAAACTCCGAACCGACCGGGTCGGCAACTACGCCGCTTATGCGCTTGTTGGTGCGAAATTCAGCAGGGACATGCAATCGCAAGAAGAGACCAATCAGCAACTTGCAAGCGACTTCATTTTGCGATTGGAGTCCGGTAACAGTTCCATCGACCTAGGAGCAGGCGTGGACATCTTCCTCCCCTTTTTCAAATTCAGCATCGAAGGCAAATTCGAACTGGGCAACCGCAACATCTTAATCCAAGACGATAGCCAATACTCGGCACCGTTGCAATCGCTCAAAACCCGCTCTTT
Source organism: uncultured Flavobacteriales bacterium (assembly GCA_937884175.1). Lineage (GTDB taxonomy): Bacteria > Bacteroidota > Bacteroidia > Flavobacteriales_D > Sanyastnellaceae > UA16. Next base: position 1,208 of record CALGDB010000218.1, on the reverse strand, counting down.
CATCCTTTCCCTTTGCTTTGAAGGATAACCGCTGATGGCATGCTGGATTAAAAGTGTTGACGAGGCGAAGGCCTACCTCGAAGTGCTGCGCAAAAAGCCCCACGACGCGCGGCATCACGCCTACGCTTACCGAATAGGGCCCACGGGTGATGCTTGGCGCACGTCGGATGACGGAGAACCCGCCAACAACGCTGGCCCACCAATCCTCGGAGCGCTCAAGTCAAGAGAAGTCACGAACTGCCTCGGCGTCATTGTACGGTAATTCGGCGGAACGAAACTCGGTGTTGGAGGCTTGATCGACGCGTACAGGACAGCCTCCCTAATGGCCCTCGAAAACAACCAAGTTTCACAACGCTTCGTAGAAGAATCAGTAACCGTTCGGTGCCCCTACGATTTAATCAGGGTGGTCATTGCATTGGGGGAAAGGCATCGCGTACGCGTGGTGGACTAAAAGTTTACCGTTGCCTGTACAGTCAGCCTCAGCATATGCGCGTCTCAGTACCGAGGATTGCACCGAGTATTATACGGATTGTGCGGTTGCGAAATCCTAACGTAAGGCAAAAAAAACGGTGGCACTGGAGCCACCGTCTTCCGTATCAAAAGCTTTCACGTTTTACTCAATAATGAGTTTCACCGTCTGTACGTCAGTCTCATTGCGCAACTGCAGCATATATTGACCAACCGCCTGGTTACTAAAGTCCAACACATTCACAGTACCGCTGAGTTGTCCAGCAGCGGCCAACTGACCCAAACCGTTGAGTAAGCTCCACTCCGCCCTCGCGAAGGATTCGTTCGTCGTGAGTTGAATTGCACCTTTTGTCGGGTTAGGATAGAGGGATTGGAAGGCATTGCTGACTTCCTCCATTCCGACCACCGTGATAGTAACGGGAATACGATCAGATGTACAGCCATCAAATGGCGTTTGCACCACCCAATTGTAGAAGAAGTAGTAGTAATTGTAAGCATTGTTGCCTCCCGCTGTACTCTGGGTGATGGAGCCCAAGGTTCCCAATTCGTAGGGATAGGCCATGTCCGTGCCCGGGCCATCGCGCCACAACTGAGGGTCGTCCGCGAATGAGCGCAAGCCGTAGTTGGTTCCGGCAGGCACTTCGAAATCCAACGTCAACGTATTCAGGCCATCGATTATGTCAAACCCTCCCGAAGCCAACACATTGCCTTCAGCATCAATTACACCAATCTCGCGCTCG
>CALGDB010000217.1 GCA_937884175.1 uncultured Flavobacteriales bacterium | reverse complement strand
GTGCATGAAGATGCTGGCGTCGATGCCGACGATGTTTTCGTGCATGCGTACCATGGCGGTCCACCAGTACTGCTTGATGTTGTTCTTCAATTCGGCACCAAGTTGGCCGTAGTCGTATGCCGCGGAGAGCCCGTCGTATATTTCGCTCGACGGGAACACAAAACCATATTCTTTGGCGTGGCTGATGACTTTTTTGAGGAGGTCGTCGCTCATGACTTTACGTTCTGACAAATGCAGCAGCAAAGGTAGCGCGCAATCCCGAGTCCATTACCTTTGACGCATGGATTCCAACCCCCGTTTTGGGCTGATCGGAAGCGGTTCGTGGGCCACGGCTATCGCCAAGTTGTTGCTCACGAATACCGATGAATTGAATTGGTGGGTGCGCCGAGAGGAAACCAAAGACCATTTGCTCCAGTATGGTCGCAACCCCAATTACATCCAAAGCATTGAGTTTGACACCAGCTGCATCCACGCCACCACGGACATGCAAGCGGTCGTGGATGCGAGTGATGTATTGATTTTTGCCATCCCCTCGGGCTATTTGGATGCGACCATTCAGGAACACAAACCGCAACGGGTCGGCGACAAAATCCTTATCAATGCTATCAAGGGCATGGTGGTGGAATACCACAGCATTCCCGCTCGGTACCTGCACAAAGAGTTCGGGGTGCCGTATGAGCGTATTGGGCTGGTTGCCGGACCATGCCACGCGGAGGAAGTGGCCCGGGAAAAACTCAGCTACCTCACAGTGGCGTGCCCCGACCAAGCCATCGCACAAACAGTCGCAGACGCTATGGCCACGCGCTACGTCAAGATCCAAACGAGCGAGGACGTTTTCGGCGCCGAGCTCGCGGCGGTGCTCAAGAACATCTACGCCATCGGTTCGGGAATCGCCATGGGCCTCGGGTACGGCGACAACTTCCTGAGCGTTCTCATTTCCAATGCTTCGCAAGAGATGAAGCAGTTCTTGGCGGCCATTCACGAACACGACCGGGACGTGAAGGAAAGCACTTACCTCGGCGACCTGCTGGTGACGGCGTATAGCCCCCACAGCCGCAACCGCACCTTAGGCATGATGATCGGCAAAGGCTACAGCGTCAAGGGCGCCATCATGGAGATGAACATGGTAGCCGAAGGATTCAATGGGTCCAATGGGATCTTTCATTTGAATAAAAAATTCGAGGTTGAGATGCCCATTGCCGACGCTGTGTACCGGATTCTGCACGAGCGGATGTCCCCCGTGATTGAGATGCGCCTGCTCACGGAGGAGTTGGCATAAGTCCATCGGGGAGGCAACCTGAGCCTGCTTTTTGCCGTTATTTGTTAGGAATGCGGCTTGCCCAAAACATAGCGATGTGGTGTGCTCTTATTGTGGTATTCGAGGGTTCGAGCCAGTCGGCCCGTGCCACGCGCCCATCGAATCCGCGAACTGTTCAGCACGCCAAAGCGCCGGTAGGGGTGTGGTTTTTGCCCAACGGCGGGCAGTGGGCGGACGAGGCCCGGTACGCCGCTCGTGTGAATGGCGGAGACTGGTGGTTGACCAAATCCGGTTGGAAAGTGGAGATGCTGGGCCCCGGATACGATGCTCTCGGTCGCCACGAATCGCCCTCAGGGCCGCTGGTCTCTTATGTGCTGGATGTGCAGTGGGAAGGCTGTCAAGCGGCTGTCACCTTCGCAGAAAGGGGAACCCAAGCCACCCACCACGTGTCGTACTACCGAGGGAACGACCCTTCGCGCTGGGCATCCAAACTCAAACCGAACAGTAAATTAGAAGTGCTCGAGGTGTGGCCGGGTATCAAGGCGGTCATTGATGGCGAACGGGGCGATGCAGCGCACATCAAATGCGATTGGTACGTCGCCGCCGGGGCCGACCCCAGTGCGATTTCGCTGCGTTACGAGGGGCTGGAATCCGAGGTGCAATCTGACGGCTCACTCAAACATTTTATCGGCCCACGTGTGGGCGATGGCGACGCTGCCACAGGCGCATGGGGGCATCTTATCGAGGCCGAACCTTTCGCTTACCAACTCAACGGTACGCACCTCGAAGAAGTACCCTGCGAATACGCCATGGAACCCCTGGGGGATGGAGCCCATCGCATCCGCTTTGTCTTGGGCGATTATGACCCCACGCGTGATTTGATCATCGACCCGGAAATTGAATTTGGCTCGTTCGTGGGTTCAATGGCAGACAGTTGGGGATTTACAGCTGCATACGACGACGAAGGACGGCTGATTGGGGGATCGGGGGTCCGCGACAACGGATATCCAACCACCGCGGGAGCGATAAGCACCACCTTCAGCGGCGGGGATTTTGACTTTGGCATCAGTGTTTTCTCCTCTGATGGCTCCATGTTGGAATACAGCACCTACCTCGGCGGGTCGCAACGCGAATATCCGCACAGCTTGGTGACGGACGAGGCTGGTGACATCTACGTTATGGGCACCACGGGGTCTCAGAATTTCCCGACCACCGCGGGTGCCTATGAACCCAATTTCATCGGGGGGCCATTCCTCGATTTGGGGGGGTTCAGTTTCTTCGGGATGTTCGAAAATGGGAGTGATATCGTGGTCTCCAAAATTGACGGCGTGAACGGTGCGCTGGAGGCGTCTACGTATGTTGGAGGGTCCGAGAACGACGGCCTCAACCTCGGTCAAAAACTCAACTACAATTACGGCGACGTGTGCCGTGGTGAAGTGGTGATTGACCCGACAGGGTCCGTGTGGGTGGCCTCGAGTACGCGCAGCGTTGACTTCCCCATGGTGGATGCCTTCGATCCGGGGCTCAGCGGCCCGAGCGACGCCGTGGTGTTTCGATTGTCCAATGACCTCTCAAGCCTCGAGTTCTCCACGTATTTCGGCGGTGAATCTGACGATGCGGCATTTGCCATCCAGTTTTCTTCGGCGCAAGCCCTCGCTTACGTCACGGGAGGCACCAAAAGCAACGACCTCCCGACCACACCGGGGGCCTACCAACCTGACTTGGCAGGGGATGTGGATGGCTACGTTTTCTGCATTGACTACGAAGGCACTCCGTTCTTGTCAACCGCAACCTATTTCGGTACAGACGATTACGACCAGTCGTATTTCGTTCAGCTTGACACCGACAACCGCCCGCACTTGTGTGGCCAAACCGTGGGTAGCGACATGGCCCTCGTGGGAGATGTGTACGATGCCAACCCCAACGGCAGCACCTTTATTGTGCGGTTGAGTGAGAACTTGGAGACTGCCGAGTTTGTCACCCGAGTCGGGTTGCCCATGTCCGGCGTCGACATCAGTCCGACGGCTTTCTTGGTTTCCGATTGCGACGAGATGTACATCAGCGGTTGGGGCGGTCAAACGAACTCGGCGAACAGCGCCTATGCTTCCCAATCTACCACTAATGGACTGCCGACGACCGAAGGCGCGTTCCAGCTTAGCACGGACGGGAGCGATTTTTGGCTTGGGGTGCTCGCACCGGACGGGGCGGACTTGACTTACGGAACCTACTTCGGAGGGCCGTTTTCGGACGAACACGTAGACGGCGGTACTTCGCGCTTTGACAAAAACGGCACGGTATACCAAGCGGTTTGCGCGGGCTGCGGCGGATGGGATGATTTCCCCACAACCGCGGGCGCCTGGTCCACGACCAACGACGCGGGCAACTGCAACCTCGGGGTGTTCAAATTCAACCTGGGCTCCTTGGTGGCGAATATTGAGATTGAAGCACCGGACCTGATCTGCGCCGGGGATCCGATTCAATTCATTAACAACAGCATCGGCGGTACGGAATACGAATGGTCGTTTGGGGACTTGAGTTCGAGCGATCAAGAGAACCCCGAGTACATCTATGCAACACCGGGTGAATGGGAAATTATGCTCATTGTATCAGACGTCAGTGGGTCTGCCGGATGCTTGGAGCCGGACACCGCATTTGCCTACCTATTCATCGAGGAACCCCCTCAGCCCCTTATTGATGAAATCCCCCCCATTTGCGAGGGTGAATCCGTCAACCTGCAGGCCTACGGCACCGATGCCCTTCAGTGGCAACCGGACCCCACAATGGATGATTCAACGGTCCCCAACCCCTTGGTGACGCCGACGGAAACTACCACCTATACAGTGGAAGACAGCAACCAGTGTGGGATCGGCGAAGCTTCGGTCACAGTGGTAGTGGAAGTCCTGGTAACCGACATTTCGCCCGACATGACCATTTGCAACGGCGACGTGGTGGAGCTGGAAGCAACGGGCGGCGCCGAAGTAATCTGGAGCCCAACAGCCGGGTTGGGTTCGCCTACCTCAGGAACCACGACTGCCAGCCCCTGGGAGACCACAACCTACACAGCCACGATTTCTACCCCAGCAGGATGCCTCGGTGAAGAGGACGTCACCATCAACGTCATTCAATCAGCCCCTGGCGGGCAGACCTACCCAACAATTTACCTGTGCACGGGACAGGGTGTGTTTTTGGAAGCCGCGGAGGGGGATAGCTACCTGTGGACCCCGGAAGACCTCGTGACCAATCCGTACAGCCAGAATCCGTACACCTCCCCATCGCAAAACACGACGTACTACGTCTCTATTTCCAACGCCTGCGGTGTGGGAACGGACAGCGTATCAGTGGAACTGGTTGCCCCCACCGCCTCAGCAACCGGCGGCGGGTGGATGTGCCGGGGTGAAACCATGGAGTTGAGCTCATCGGACGCAGTGTCGTACACTTGGTCTCCTGCTGCCTTGGTTGCCAACCCCAACGCCCAGACCACACAGGTATTCCCCATCGAGACCACCACCTTCACCATTTACGCGACGGACCAATTCGGCTGCACGGGCAGTTCGGAAATCACGGTGTACGTCTGGCAGCCGCCCTACGTTGACGCAGGGCCTGACCGCGAAGTGGATTGGTTGGATGAAGTTCGGTTGTTTGGAACCGTGGACGCGGACACGCTGTGGTGGTCCCCGGCAGAAAACCTGAGTTGCAGCAATTGTTTGACGCCGGAAGTCTTCGTGACCGGCCCGCAGTGGTTTGTTCTGGAATCGGTCTCGCCGGAAGGCTGCATCGCCCGCGACAGCACGTTCATCGACGTCTTTTATCCTGTATATGTTCCCAACGCCTTCACTCCGAACAACGATGGTGTGAACGACGCCTTTTTTGTCGAGGGGGTCGAGGCCCGAGGTTACCGGCTCGAGATATACAACCGCTGGGGTGAGTTGCTGTTTTACAGCGAGGACCCCACTGAACCGTGGATCGGTAACCGCCAGGTACAGGATTCGGATTATTTTGTACCGGACGGGGTGTATACGTGGCGGCTGCGGTTTGAATTGCGCGATGGGCCGCAGCTTGTCGAGGGAACCGTGACCCTCGTTCGGTAGTGGAAATGCTTGCAGGATAGGCCGGATTCGCCTACTTTAGGTGCACGATTTTACGCCATGCGTATCCTTGACCAATTCCTTCATCCGCTCTTTTTGGACCACGACTGCATCGTAGTGCCCGGACTGGGCGGCTTCGTTTGCAACCGACAGCCTGCGCAGTATGACGAAGGACGACAGGAGTTGATGCCTCCGTACCGTTCGGTATTGTTCAACGAACGGCTGGTGCATCACGATGGCGTGTTGGCACAAGCTGTATCACGCGCCCAAGGGATCACGTTTGATCAAGCTGTCAAGGCGATTGAGTCGGAAGTGGCCCAACTGAAAACGGACATCACCGGTGGCAGCACCGTTGCGATTGAGCGAGTTGGCCGGTTGTACAAAGGCCGCAACGAGCGGTTGCAATTTTTGGCTGACGAAGAGATGGAACGCATGCTGCGGTCCTTTGGATTGCGTAACATTCCGCTGCGACCGATTGCCGATGTTACAGCGAAGCCGCCCATTCATCAACCCACGAAGGAGAAGGTGATTCAGATACCTTCGCCACCTGTTTCGGTGCCATTGGCGCGCATTGCCGCGGCGTTGGCTGTGCCGGTCCTTGGTGGACTTGGAATGTTCGTTGCCGATAGCTGGGACGTGCAGGACGCGCGCATGAGCGCCATCAACATGCCTGCAGTTGTGGCCGCATTTGAGCCCCGATTTGAAGGGGAGGCTGTACCGAGCTGGAGCGATGTAGAGGCCCTCGAAGAAACGGCGATCTTTGCGTCAGAAGTGGAAGCCGCAGTGGAACGGCCAACAACGGAAGAGATCGGCGTGCCAGTAGCCCTAGAGGATAACCCAGGGCTGTATATGCTGGTGGCTGGAGCGTTTTCGATTGAGGCCAATGCGCAGGTGTTGGCCAAGGACTTGGTGACCAGCGGATTCGATGCGCAAGTATTTGAACAAGACGGAGGGCTCCACATTGTGACGTATGCCACTCACTTGGACGAGCAAAGCGCCCGCTTGCACCTCGAGGAATTGCGAAAGCAAGAGATTTCTCAGAATGCGTGGCTGAAGCCTTGGAAAGTCATCCGATAACATGACGGCGCTCCCGGAAGCGGCCACCTTCGATTTTGGCGGGGTGCTTTACGACATCGATTACGATGCTCCCGTTCGAGCCTTCAAGGCATTGGGCGTGGATGATTTTGCGGGGCTCTGCAAACAGGCCAGCCAATCCCCTGAATTCGATGACTTGGAAAGCGGACGCATCGCCCCCGAGGCGTTTTACCGTTTTATGGAAGGCCATTGTGCACCCGGTACAACGCGCCAAGCTCTTGTGGACGCGTGGAACAGCATCTTGATCGGCATGCACCCCTCTCGCGTGGAGTTGGTGCAGGCGCTCGGCCGGCAAACGCTGCTCTACATCTTTTCCAACACCAATGTCATCCACGCGCATGTGTTCGAGGCCTGGATGGAACAGGCGTTTGGGCTGAGTGCGTTTCGATCAGCGTTCGAAGGGATTCACTACAGCCACGAACTCGGTATGCGCAAACCCGATCCCGCGGCCTTCCTCGCCATCTGCGAAGGCCATGGCATTTCGCCGGAACGCACGTTATTTATGGACGATTTG
>CALGDB010000216.1 GCA_937884175.1 uncultured Flavobacteriales bacterium | reverse complement strand
TTCGCCAGCTCAAAAATACTACGGAGCAGATGTCCATCTTGGAGATCGAACGCCGCATTCAAGCGGACACCTTGCTGAGCTATTTGCCGGAATCCCACCGAAGCCGGTTGCCCATGCGGGAGGCGCCCGATGCGGCTTCCAACCTGAATGAGCGCGAAATCCTATACAAGGTGCTGTTTGATATGCGCCAAGAAATGCAGGACCTCAAAAAACTCGTGTACGACCTCATGCAAAGCGATGCGTCACACGTGAGCCCCGAGCTCGCACAACGGGTATTCAATCAGCCGCCGCCGTCCTTGAAGGGCCTTCCGATAGGGCGGGAGGACGCTCAGCCCGATGAGGAGGATGCTTTTGAAACCGAGTGGTCGCCTGCGCGCTGGCACGGCGGCTCGTCCTTGCAACCGACCGCAGCAGCGCTCCATGACGACTTGGAAGAAGCGCAGGAAGTGGAGGAGGTGCTTTCGTTGCAGGACTCGGAGCGCGAGTTGATTAGAAGGGCGCTCGCCAAGCACCGCAACCGGCGTAAGTATGCTGCGCTTGAACTAGGCATCTCCGAGCGGACGCTGTACCGCAAAATCAAAGAATACGGCCTGAAATGAGTGCCACTCGCCACATCGCACGGGTCGTGTTGGTCGCTGTTGCCTTTTGCACAGGCAGTTGCGGGATTTATTCGCCCTATGGCGCTCAAACCTCAGGTGCTACAACGTACTCGGTGGCGGCTTTTGAGATGCTGACGCCATTGGCGACGGCGTCGAGTGCGCTAGCGCTTACGGAGGCGCTGCGGGACCGTATCCAGCGGCAATCGACGCTGCGCTTGGTAGACGAAGCCGGGGAGCTTCAATTCACTGGTGAAATCACCACTTGGGAAGTGACCCCCGTCAATGTGCAAGGCGACGAAACCGCCGCATCCAACCGGTTGACCATCGGACTTTCCATTCACTACGAGAATACGAAGGATCCCGAGTTGGGATTCGACCGCAACTTCACCCGCTTCGCGGATTACAGTAGCGATGTGGATCTGTTACAAGTGGAGGACGCACTCGTGGAGGACATCGGAGCCCAATTGTCGCAGGACATCTTCAATGCTTCTTTGGGAAATTGGTGATATACTTGAATCGAACGCACCGCTGTCATGCACCTACAACGCCTTCAAGAACTCATTGAATTCCCAGAACGGGTCGAAGCTTCCGACCGGGAGGGATTGGAGGCTTGGAGCGAAAAGCACCCCTATGCCGGGGCCATCGCAATGTTGCTCGCCCGGGCGAGTGCTGTAGGCGGGCACATGGATCAAGAAGCGGATTTGCTGAAAGCAGCAACGCACGGGACGTTCCGCCAGCCGCTATATGACTTGCTCATCCGAGAGCGCTTGATTGCCGAGGCCAAGTCGGTGGAGCAATGGGTGGACGAAATGCCAGAGGAGGCAGGAGCCGTTAAAGCCGAGGTTGAAGCGGCAGGATCAGAACCCCACTTGGACCCGGAAGCGCCCATGGAGCGCGAGGCCCTCATTGCGGCGATTGGTCGGACCATCGAGCGTGAGGTTGAGTCAACACCGGCAAAGCCGGCCGTTCAAGAAACGCACGACATGCAGCGTATCCGTGCGGCCGTGTCATCGCCCTTCGCGGCCTGGTTGGCCCAGCGTGCTGCCGCGGTGGGATTTGGTGAAGCGGGGCAGGGATTGCCGGTGTCGAGTTCATCAGCGGAGACCGAGGGATCGGATACCAATGCCTTGATCGACCGGTTTATCGAACTGAAGCCCCGCATCGGGAAGTTGCGCGAGGTCGAAGCTCCGGTGGAGGAATGGGCCAAGGCCAGCGTCATGGAAGACCCCACCTTGGTGACCGAGACCATGGCTCGAATTTTTGCGCAGCAAGGCCAAATCGACAAGGCGCGCAAAGCTTATCGCCATTTGGCATTGACTTATCCGGCAAAAAGCACTTATTTTGCAGCCCAATTGAAAAAACTCAACCAACGCCAATGAGGCCGGTTGATTTGAATGAATAAAAGGAAACCATGGGATACTTTTTGATGGTTGTGATTTTGATAGTCTGCATCTTACTCGGCGCCATAATTCTGGTTCAAAATCCGAAAGGAGGCGGCTTGGCAACAGGTTTCCAAGGTGCAGGCCAAATGGGCGGAGTGCAGAGGACGACGGATTTCCTGGTCAAAGCTACGTGGTACTTGACCGGAGCACTGTTTGTGTTATGCATCGTTGCGGGTGTTTACTTCGGCAATGCACGCCAAGAAACCGGCATCGAAGGCCGAGGCATCGCGCCAACGACTGCGGTCGACACGCCGATTGCTGAATAATCAACCAACGACGAGACAACAGCGCGTCCCTACGATGAGGTGGCGCGCTTTTTTGTGCCATAACCTGACATCTTTGCCTGCGGCATGTGCCAAACCCTGACGGCGTGTCAGGGTAGGAATGCGGGGGGCCTGTTGGCATGGAAATCGCTACGTCCCCATCAGAACCAAATACCCAAAACTACAGACACATGTCAGTAAATATTCAACCCCTCGCAGACCGGGTTCTCGTTGAGCCCGCTGCTGCAGAAGAAAAGACGGCCAGTGGGATCATCATTCCCGATACCGCCAAGGAGAAGCCTCAACGGGGTACCGTTGTTGCAGTTGGACCCGGCAAGCCGGATGAGCCAACGACCGTGAAGGTGGGTGATGTTGTATTGTACGGCAAATACGCCGGCACCGAACTCCAAGTCGAAGGAATAGATTACATGATGATGCGCGAGAGCGACATCCTAGCAATCGTTTAACAATCGAAATCAACTGAATTATGGCAAAAGAAATCCAATTCAATACGGATGCACGTAACGGCTTGAAAGCTGGCGTGGACCAATTGGCCAATGCGGTCAAGGTGACCCTCGGTCCAAAAGGACGCAACGTGGTCATTGAAAAGAAATTTGGCGCACCCGCTGTGACCAAGGACGGTGTCTCCGTGGCCCGCGAAATCGAATTGAAGGACGCCCTCGAAAACATAGGCGCCCAGATGGTCAAAGAAGTTGCCTCCAAAACAGCGGACGTTGCCGGTGACGGAACCACCACAGCGACGGTTCTCGCACAAGCATTGATCGGCGAGGGCTTGCGTAACGTAGCGGCGGGAGCGAATCCTATGGACCTCAAGCGCGGAATGGACAAAGCGTCCAAGGCGATCATTGAGGAATTGAAGAAGCTCTCTCGTGAAGTGGGCGATGACAATTCCAAGATCGAGCAGGTAGGCACCATTTCAGCCAACAACGATGAGACGGTGGGTAAGCTGATCGCTGAAGCGATGCGCGTTGTGGGCAACGAAGGCGTCATAACGGTTGAAGAGGC
>CALGDB010000215.1 GCA_937884175.1 uncultured Flavobacteriales bacterium | reverse complement strand
GGGCCACTTTGGAAATTTTTCCGCCGTATTCAATCAAGTAGCCTACGTTGAGCAGCTTCTTCAAGTCTTCACCGCTGTAATAACGAATATTCGTCGCCGTCCGCTTCGGCTCAAGCAAACAATATCGTTGCTCCCAGGCACGAATGGTGTGGGATTTGATGCCTGTGAAGTGCTCCAAGTCCTTGATTGAGAATTGCTGTGCTATTCCTCTTTCCTTCATAATCCGCTATTCCCTGCGCTCGTTTTACTGACTACCTTTACCGTATTACGTTGCTCTACATGTCACACCTCGCCTTCTTCTCGGATGATGATTGGTCAACAATGCATCCTCTTGGCCACTCTTATGCACATGGTAAACTGCGCACTGGTGCGCTGAAACTCAGCGAATGGTGGTCCCGCGAAGCAAGTTGTTTCTTTCTAAAAGTCGAACAAGAAACAAAAGCAAAAGTTCTCAGCCTCCTGAAAAACGGAAAGCTGAACGATCGTTGGATTCCTTCTGAGCATGCGTTTCTAATTTTATCAGGCCTTGAACCTGGCCAATCCCTTTACTCTGAGGGCACACTTTTGTTTCAGGAAACTGCAACGAAAGAGGCACAGCGCGTGAACGTTACCATGGATGGTCTCGAGCTAGTCCCGCACGCCACGGCCCTGTTCAGCCGATTGGATGCCTGGTTGACAAGCCAAGCAGAGCACCTTGTCGCCGCTTGGGATCTCGCTGCGCCCAATGTTCCCGAACATGTAACGCTGTTGGGGCCTTCGGATCAGACTTGGATCCACCCCTCCGCTAAACTCACGGCATGCACGTTAAACGCGACGTCAGGACCAATCTTCATAGGGCCTGGCGTGGAAATCCAAGAAGGGACGCACATCCGTGGTCCACTCGCTGTAGGTGAAGCGACCGTGATCAAAATGGGAACACGGATTTATGGTCCAACGTCAATCGGTCCGAACTGCCGCATTGGAGGTGAAGTGTCCAATTGTGCTTTCTTGGGATACAGCAACAAATGCCACGACGGATTTTTGGGCCACTCCGTCATCGGTAAATGGTGCAACCTCGGCGCCGACACCAATTCCAGCAACCTCAAAAGCAATTACAGCGAAGTGCGGGTGTGGGATGAAGCAACAGCCACCTACATGGATAGCGGACTGCAGTTTTGTGGCGTGCTGATGGGCGACCACAGCAAATGCGGCATCAACACCATGTTCAACACCGGAACCATCGTCGGAGCCGGCTGCAACATCTTCGGTGGCGGGTTTCAACCCAAACACATCCCTCCATTCGCTTGGGGCGGCAACGACACGTGGGACTTGCACGCCTTTGACAAATTCATCGCCACCGCCCAGCGCGTTATGGAACGCCGAGGAGCAACCTTGAGTGAAGAAGAAATTAGCCAATGGCGTACACAACATCGGACTGCCCGCACTCGTTTCGATTGAGCACACCTGACAACTTCTGCTGACACATTGTCCGAATTCGCCGTGGCATGGGATTTGTCCTTAGGATGGAGATTAAGAAAGACCAGGCAACACATGTTTGAAGACCAACACGACGAAGAAGGATGGGGATTGAGTGATGCCCAAGACCACGAGTTCATACCGCTGATCTCAGCTGAAGATGAGGAGGCGATGCAAAAAGAGGAAGTGCCCGAGGCCCTACCCCTGCTGTCCCTACGCAATACTGTATTGTTTCCCGGCGTGGTCATCCCTATTACGGTTGGCCGGGACCGGTCCATCCGCTTGGTCAAGGAGGCCCACAAACTCGAGCACCGCATCGGTGTCGTGAGTCAGAAAAACGACGACATTGAAATCCCCAACGGCGAGGACCTCAACGAAGTCGGAACCGTCGCGAAGGTCATCAAGATGTTGCGCATGCCCGATGGTAGCAACACCGTCATCCTTCAAGGCCAAAAGCGATTCAAGTGGACAGAAATCGTTCAAGAGGAGCCGTACATGAAGGCACGCGTGGTTGAGTACGACGCAGAAAACCTTCCACCAAAAGACGAGGAGCACGAAGCGCTCATGCAGAGTTTAAAGGAACTCGCCGGCGAGATCATTCAACTCAGTCCGAACATTCCTTCTGAAGCCGGTTTTGCCATCAAAAGCATCGAGAGCTTGACCTTCCTGGTCAATTTCATCGGCTCAAACATGAACGCTCCGGTGGAAGAAAAGCAAGCGCTGCTCGAGGTGGCCGGCATCAAGGCGCGCGCCCGCCGGGTATTGGAATTGCTCAACAAGGAAAAGCAGATGCTCTCGCTCAAGCGTGACATCCAGACGAAGGTCAAAGGCGAACTCGACCAACAACAACGTGAGTATTTCCTCAATCAGCAGCTGAAGCAAATCCAGGAAGAACTGGGCAACAACCCTCAAGCACAAGAAGTCGCCGAGCGCAAGCTGCGCGCTGAATCCATGAAATGGCCGACCCACGCCAAAGAGGCATTTGAAAAAGAAATCTTGAAGCTAGAGCGCATGAATTCCCAAAGTGCGGAATACAGTGTGCAGGCCAACTACGTCGACTTGATGCTGGATTTGCCTTGGGAGAAGAAATCCCTAGACAACTTCGACCTCCACCACGCACAAGCCGTGCTCGACGAGGACCACTACGGGCTCGAAAAGGTGAAGGAACGCATCATAGAACACCTAGCCGTTCTGAAGATCAAAGGCGACCTCAAGGCACCCATCATCTGCCTGTACGGCCCTCCGGGGGTCGGAAAAACCTCTCTCGGGCGCAGCATTGCCAAGGCCCTCGGCCGTGAATACGTGCGGATGAGCTTAGGTGGGCTGCGCGATGAAGCGGAAATCCGCGGACACCGCAAAACGTACATCGGTGCCATGCCCGGTCGCATCCTGCAGAACTTGAAAAAGGCCGGAACGTCCAACCCGCTTTTCGTACTGGACGAAATCGATAAACTCGGTCGCGACCACCACGGCGACCCGTCGAGCGCCATGCTCGAAGTCCTGGATCCAGAACAGAACAGCGCTTTCCATGACAACTACCTCGACCTCGATTATGACTTGAGCAACGTCATGTTCCTCGCTACATGCAATAGCCTCGCCTCCATTCAGCC
>CALGDB010000214.1 GCA_937884175.1 uncultured Flavobacteriales bacterium | reverse complement strand
TCGTTGCCGTACACCGAACTCAAGAAGTCGTCCGGATTTAGCATGTTCTGGTAGAAACGGTACGTCGTCTGACCCGCGATGATATCTTCCGCATACACCTCAACCGTCATGGTGTAATCTGAGCCGCCCGCGCATTCCGCTCCGCAGTAGACACAAGATCCGTCATCTGCTGTGGCTTCCCCATCGTAGTTGCAGGCCATAGGATCGGTGCATCCATCGACCAAAAGTTCAGGAGCGTAAGGTGTGAAGGGAATGATGCCCCGGAATTCTTGGTTGGCATCGCCCTCAACGAAGACCTGCACTTGCACCTGGCCCGTCAAATCTCCTGCGGTGGTGATTTGACCAATCAACACCCGCAAATCCTCGCCCGCAAAAGCCGCGTGGGTAAAATCACACGACTCGAGGTCGGCTGGATCACAGGGCAGCAACGTGAATAGCGCTGTACCAATCGCATCGTCAATCAACACATTTTCGCCAGAACCAAATTCATCCAACAAGTTGATTTCACCGGCTGCAACATTGACTTCCACCTCATCGTCTGCTGTCGCACCACCGATTGTTAACCAACTGTCGTAATTCAACTCTGGGAAAAACGGCAGAACCGTAGGATTCACCCAAGCCCCCACTTCCTCGCCGAGCACTTCGTCATTATACCAAGCGGGAGCCGACGTGGAGTAAATCATCATCGGATTATCCGCCTCCCCGGAAATGCACGACAAGAAGTCGGATTCATTCTGCATCTCGAAGTACAAACGGTACGTCGTTTGCCCCGAGAAATCGACTCCACCTACGATACCATTGTGCTCGATGTACGGTTCAATGGAAATTTCATACCCAGGAGGTACGTTGGGTCCGGGGGTTTCTACCGGAGTTTGTGAGCTAACGACAAACGCTGCGCTACAGGCAGAGAGAAGGCATAACAGCTTTCGCATGAGGTGGCGATTTGATTTGGTTCAGACAACAGAGTGCACGCGTGCACACGCGGCGCGCACGAAGCGAATGTAACGGAGGAGGCCCCAAATTGCAAATCACAAAAGGGCATTCATCTGAATTTTCTGAACATTAATCGGCAAACAAGCGAATTCAAGCGAAAATTTTACGCAATGTCAATCTGTGCGTTTGAGCATCCGTTGCACTCCTCCTGTGCTGCGAATATTTGAACCGCAGGTTGCTGTGGTTAAAAGAAATCGCCTATCTTTGCCGGCCCACGACGGTACTATAGCTCAGTTGGTAGAGCAACGGACTGAAAATCCGTGTGTCCCAGGTTCGAATCCCGGTAGTACCACAGAAAAGCCGGCATCATGCTGGCTTTTTTTGTTTCCCCCGCTACCGATTAATTTCGTAATCTACTCTGGGCTTTCATGCATCCAAAACCCAAATACATTCCCATCCTCGCAGAATCGGCAAATGGAGCCTTTAAGGATGCGTGGGATACCGCTGAGCAAGCCCCTCCGGATTGGTACATTGTCGATGATTTTTTTCAGAATAACAACAACATCCCATGGATTAAGGATGTGCATGCCCAAGGGCGAGTGTACTGGCTGAAAGCTGGGGAGTCGAGCAAGACGTTAGCCGAGGTGGAAAACATCTTGGCCTGGCTCACACAAAACAATGCCAATCGCCAACAAAGTGTTGCCGTAATCGGTGGTGGAACCGTTCTGGATGCAGGGCTTTTTGCCACTTCCATCTACCAACGCGGCGTGCAAAAGTGGTCGCTGCCCACAACGCTTCTCGCTGCTGTGGACGCAGGGATTGGAGGTAAAAACGGAGTCAATTTTATGGGGTTCAAAAATTACGTTGGAACCATAACACAACCCGATTTCGTGGTTACGGATTTTCGTGTCTTCGAGAGCCTCGACACCCTCCATGTTCTCAATGGTTGGATGGAAATGGCCAAGCATGCACTCATTGCAGACCCTGCGCTGTGGTATTCGATGAAGCAATTCGAAAGCGTCCCGCCAACGAAGACCGTGCACACCCTCATCCGCGACGCCGCGGCCATCAAAAAAAGACTCGTCGAGGCGGACGAATTCGAATCCGGACTCCGAAAAACGTTGAATTTCGGGCATACGGTCGGCCATGCGCTCGAGAGCGCCGCGGCATCCCGAAGTGAAAATCTATCGCACGGAATCGCAGTCGGTCTGGGCATGATGGTTTCCCTCCACTGGAGCGCGGATCAAGCAGTAGACCACCGAATCCAAAGCGAGCTTGTGGACGCTGCACATTGCATTAAACATTGGCTGAATCTCGCCGTTCCTGCGTATGTTGAGATTGCCGTGAATGCAGCAGACTTGGATACCCTGTGGGCGTTCATGGAAAAGGAC
The DNA here is from genome assembly GCA_937884175.1 of uncultured Flavobacteriales bacterium. Taxonomy (GTDB): domain Bacteria; phylum Bacteroidota; class Bacteroidia; order Flavobacteriales_D; family Sanyastnellaceae; genus UA16. Next base: position 1,773 of record CALGDB010000214.1, on the reverse strand, counting down.
AAGAAAAACGACACAAATGGCGTTCAAGAAGTGAGGCTCACGAAAATTGGACAGGCGGAATGGAATCAACTCCTTTCCCGTTCGGCTTTCGAGATCAGTTGGAGCAGCGCACATCGTGGTGTCTGAGCAATTACAAACACAGTCACTTGCCTTAATTTTACAGCATGGAACTAACCGCCAAAGCTTTGGCCGACCGCATCGGTGGGACGATTGAAGGGCCAACCGATTTGACCCTGAATCGAGTGGCAAAAATTGAAGACGCCGGGAAAGGCAGCCTGACGTTTTTGGCGAACAAAGAGTATGAAGGTTTCATCTACACCACAGAAGCCAGTGCAGCCTTAGTGGCAGAAGACTTTCCCCCGACGCAGGACCTGCCACAACATTTGGCCATCATTCGCGTCCGCGACCCCTACACTGCATTTGCTGGGGTCTTGCAATGGGCCGCCCCTTCCCAAGACCATCCCGCAGGCATTTCTCCGAACGCACACGTCGACCCCACGGCAGAAGTACACGACTCATGCTATGTCGGGCCTTTCGCCGTAGTTGAGGCCGGTGCGAAAATTGAAGCCGACTGCCAGATTCATAGCCATGTGAGCATTGGACGCGGCGTCCGTATCGGCTCGGGAACCACCGTTCACCGGCAGGTCGCCGTCCTTGACGATTGCACCATCGGCCACGATTGCATCGTCCAAGCCGGAGCCGTGATTGGCTCTGATGGATTTGGGTTCGCGCCCAACAGCACGGGCCAATACGACAAGGTGCCCCAGACTGGAAATGTCACAATCGGCAACGGGTGCGAAATTGGAGCAGCTACGACCATCGACCGTGCCACCCTCGGTTCTACTGTGCTTGAGGACGGCGTCAAGTTGGACAACCAGATACAGATCGCCCACAACGTGAAAATTGGTGCAAATACGGTCATTGCTGCACAGACTGGTATTGCGGGAAGCACAACCATCGGAGCGAACTGCTTGGTCGGCGGGCAAGTCGGATTTGCCGGTCACATCTCCGTCGCAGACGGCGTCAAAATCGCCGCTCAATCGGGCATCAGCAAAAGCATAACCGAGCCAAATAGTGTTTGGCAAGGGACTCCTGCACAGCCAATTAAGGCTTACCAATCTCAGCAAATTGCATTGCGGAAATTGATTCGCGCCTTAGTTTTGGACCGCATTGACGCACTGGAACAAAAACTGAGCTGAGGCGAATGGCTAAAACCGTACTGCAACGCACTCTAAGTTCGCCCGTTGAATTCTCTGGAATCGGCCTTCATACAGGGGAAGCCACGGTCATGACAGTTCTGCCGGCTCAGGACAACCACGGCTACAAGTTCCAACGGATCGACCTGCCGGGTCAACCCATCATCAACGCAGATGCCGACCTCGTCGTCGGAACGCAACGCGGAACGACGTTGGAGCAAAACGGTGTGCAAGTGCATACCCCCGAACACATTTTAGCAGCATTGTACGGCTGTGAGGTGGACAATGCGCTTATCCAACTCACCGGCCCTGAAATCCCCATCATGGATGGAAGTGCTCAGGCTTTTGTCGATGCCCTAGAAGGCTCAGGCTACAAAGAACAGGAGGCGCCGCGGGTCTATTTCAAATTGCGGAAGAACATCGCGTTTGAGGACAAGGAGAAAGAAGTTGAGATGCTCGCCGTTCCAGAGCCGAACAACGAATTCCGACTCACGGTGATGGTGGATTATCGCAGCCCCGTACTCGGCACGCAGCATGCGAGCATGCACAAACTGCGGGATTTTAAAGAAGACATAGC
>CALGDB010000213.1 GCA_937884175.1 uncultured Flavobacteriales bacterium | reverse complement strand
GTTGCAGGGTGTCCGCGATAAGGTATCCGTTGAGGCGTTCTCGCGCAATGCGCCCGCCTTCCAAGGCTTCGGCGTAAGGGCTGCGGTTGAGGCCGTTCCAATGCCAATCGCCGGGTTGCGGGTTATGGGCCGAGGGCGGCTGGGCAAAGAATGCGTCGAGCCGCAACAAGCGTACGGCGGGGTCGGACGTTGCTTCTCCGGCTCGCCATATGCGCTGGTCATCCGGTGACCACGTCAAGGGGTCATCGCATGCATAGAGCAGGACGCTTGCCCCTTTGGGCCATTCGCCAATCGCCTCCTGGAGCTGAGTTGCACTGCCTCCAGGCGCCATCCATTCCGTCAAGGTGCGCGATTCGGAAATGCTCATTCGGGTCAGGTGCGTCGCAGTGGTGGGCAGACCCGTGTGAAAGGATGCCTCCAACGTAAGCTTGTGCGCTGGTAGGGTCCCTTCCCGGCCAACGCTTTCGCTGCCCATCTGAAACCAGGGAACGGGGTGGATGGCAAGGGCGCCATGTGTTTGCGCCAGTTCGCCCAATCGTTTGACTTGCGGAGAAGCCACTTGAAAGCCATTGGGCATCGTCAACATTTGCACACGGGCCTCTTGCTGCAGCCAAAACGCATCTAGGCCGAAACACAGCACTACGATGGCCATCCAGCGTGCGTCCCGCCGCGCCCACCACACGGCGAGCACAGGAAATACCCAGACCGCCGCCCACGTGAACCGCCCAATGGCACGGAACTGCGTGAACAATTTGGCCCGATCTAACCACGCCTCACTACCTGTGCGAAACGGCTCGCCCACGCCTATCCCATAGAGCACTAGGACAGCAGCGACAGCGATCCACGGTCCCCCGGCATTTACGGTCCCCCAACGGCGGAGGCGTACGGCCCGAGCTGCAGCCATGCCCAATGCCACCCAGAATCCCGTGCCGAGGTAGGCCCAGCCTTCCCATATTGTGAGCCCCCATCCCAAATGTTTGCGCAGAGCACCAAGTGGGCCGTGCGATGGCAGAACGGCAGCATTCCACTGGCTCACGTTGTCCCAAAATCCGAATGGCCGATCCGTGCGAAACGGATGGGTATCGCTCACCGCCAAAAGCAGCAAGTACCCTGCGAGTGGCGCCACAGCAGCGACGGTAAGCTGGGCGACTTCACACCTCGTTCGCTGCGTGTTAGCTAACCAATGGAACCCGCTCATCAATCCAGCAAATGCTGCAGCAATGGCCCCGAGGTAGGCGTGCGTGAGCAGCCAAATTAACAGGTTGATGACTTGTTTTCCGGCGTTCTTCCACGTTGGAGAGGCTTGCCATTGGAGTTGCAGCCACCACGTGAGCGGCAATGCAACGGTGTAGGCCATGGCGTAGTGCCCGGTCCAACGCAGCACCTGCGGATGGCTCAAGGCGATAAAGCTGCTCGCCAAGACGACGCCGGTGCCGCGGGCGCCGTAGTTATTCAAGATGCGAACTAGGAGTGCGGCAGCCAGGCCCCAGGATGCGATGATGGCCGCATGCACAACTCCAGCCGTCCATTCGGCGTGAAGGACATGGGGCACGAGCCAGCCACCCGTTAGCCACGCCAGCAGCGGATGCCCGTCCGTGTAAAAAACGTGCTCAGTGAAGGGCCAACCCATGCCGGCGAACTCCGTGCTGAACGCGCCTCCATGGGCCCATTGCCAAGCGAGGGTGTAGATGTTCTTGACGGCGTCTCGGCTCGAAGCGAGCAGCAGGGAATTGGGCCGAAAAAAAACGTCCGGATGCAACAAAGCCACCCAGAGCCACGTCAATCCGGCTGCTTGCCAGCTCGGTGAGACGCGTTGGATGACTTTATTCCAGGGCTTCATGCCCGGAAGTTAGCAGTATTCGTCAAAGGCCATTTGCAGGTTTTCTGCGATCATCTCGGCGGTGCGGCCTTCAATATGGTGACGCTCAATCATGTGGACCAACCGGCCGTCCTTGAACAACCCGATGCTCGGCGAGCTGGGCGGGTATGGCAACATGAATTTGCGCGCGCGGTCGACCGCTTCGCGGTCCACTCCGGCAAATGCCGTGGTCAAGTGGGTGGGCAGTTTGCTGTGCTGCAACGCGAGCTTGACACCGGGGCGCATGGCGCCTGCAGCGCAACCGCATACACTGTTTATAACCACGAGGGTAGTGCCGGATTCATTGAGCGCGGCATCCACCGCTTCGGGTGAAAGTAATTCGGTCATTCCGGCCTCGGTGAGGTCGGCTTTCATGGGAGCTACGAGTTCTGGTGGGTACATGGCTTGATATTATGTTTCTTCTTCCGTTGCTGTGGAACGGAGGTACAGTTCGTCGTATTGTTCTTCATGGATAGGGCTTGGCGCGTCGATCATGACGTCGCGGCCCGAGTTGTTCTTGGGGAAGGCGATGAAATCCCGGATTGAGTCGCTGCCGCCGAAGAGCGAACAGAGGCGATCGAAGCCCAATGCTAACCCACCGTGCGGTGGAGCACCGTACTGGAAGGCGTTCATCAAGAAGCCAAACTGGGCCTCCGCCTCTTCCGAGGTAAATCCGAGCAGGTCGAACATCCGGGCTTGGACGGCTTTGTCGTGGATTCGAATGGATCCTCCACCGATTTCCACGCCGTTGATGACCATGTCGTATGCGTTGGCCCTCACCGCGCCGGGGTCGGAATCGATGAGGTCGAAATGCTCGGGTTTCGGCGACGTGAAAGGGTGGTGCATCGCGTGGTAGCGTTCGATGTCTTCGTCCCATTCGAGGAGGGGAAAATCCACCACCCACAATGGCTTGAAGACTTTGGGGTCGCGCAACTCCAACGCACTGCCCATGTGAAGGCGCAGCTCGTTCAGCTGGCGGCGAACGGGGTTCAAATCGCCGGAGAGCATCAGGATCAAATCCCCTGCGTTGGCGCCGGAATGGGCTGCCCATGCCTCTTGTTTTTCCGCGTCAAAGAACTTGTCCACGCTCGACTTAAACGTGCCGTCTTCGTTGACTTTGCAGTACACCAAGCCCTTGGCGCCAATCTGTGGCCGCTTTACCCAATCGGTCAGGGCATCGAGCTGCTTGCGGGTGTAGTTCGCACAACCGGGAGCCACGACGCCCAGTACGGCCTCAGCGTTGTCGAACACGCCGAATCCTTGGCCTTGGGCGACCAGACCGAAGTCGACGAACTCCATGCCGAAGCGCACGTCGGGTTTGTCGCTTCCGTAGCGCTCCATGGCTTCGTCATATGTCATGCGCGGGAACGCATCGATTTCGACGTCGAGGACGGTTTTGAAGAGGTGGCGAACGAGGTGCTCAAACGTCTGCAACACGTCTTCTTGCTCCACAAATGCCATCTCGCAGTCAATCTGTGTGAATTCCGGCTGGCGATCCGCGCGGAGGTCTTCGTCGCGGAAGCACTTGACGATCTGGTAGTAGCGGTCGTATCCGCTGACCATCAGCAGTTGCTTGAACGTCTGTGGGCTTTGCGGCAACGCGTAAAACTGCCCGGGGTTCATGCGTGAAGGCACGACAAAATCCCGTGCACCTTCCGGCGTCGACTTGATCAAATACGGCGTCTCGACTTCGATGAACTCTACGCCGTCGAGGTACTTGCGCGTTTCGATGCTCAACCGGTGGCGGAGCATGAGGTTGCGCTGTACGGGCTTGCGGCGCAAGTCGAGGTAACGGAATTGCATCCGCAGATCGTCTCCGCCATCGGTGTCGTCTTCAATGGTAAACGGCGGGGTCTTGCTGGCATTCAATACGTCGAGTCGGGTGACTTCGATTTCGATGTCCCCGGTCGGCATATGGGCATTTTTGGATTCGCGGATTTTGACGAGCCCGGTCGCCTTGATGACAAATTCCCGGCCGAGCTTGCGAGCGCTCAAGCAGAGTGCCTCATTGGAGTCCATGTTGAAGGCCAACTGGGTCAGGCCGTAGCGGTCACGGACGTCGACAAAAGTCATTCCGCCCAAGTCGCGGGTGCGCTGAACCCAACCGCTCAAGGTGACGGTTTGGCCTGCGTGGTCGGCGCGCAGTTCGCCGCAAGTATGCGTTCGATGCATGGTTCCTGAATGATTTTTTTCAGACGCCCAAAGGTACGGCACGAAGCCCGGTCATTCGGAGGCCACCATCTCCGTAAATTTGCCTTATGGAACAGCACAGAAATCGGCTCAATGAATTGCGCGATCAAGCGGTGCAAGGTGGAGGTGAGAAGCGTATCGAGGCCCAGCATGCCAAAGGCAAACTGACGGCGCGCGAACGCCTGAACTTGCTCTTGGATCCCGATAGTTTCGAAGAGTTGGGGATGCTCGTGAAGCACCGATCGACCAACTTCGGGTTAGACAAGCAGCAGTTTCTTGGTGACGGTGTCGTCACGGGCTATGGCCGGGTCAACGGCCGATTGGTGTATGTCTTTTCGCAGGACTTTACGGTGCTGGGGGGCTCGCTCGCTGAGGCGCACGCAAGGAAAATCTGCCGTGTCATGGACCTGGCGATGAAGAACGGCGCTCCCCTCATTGGCCTGAACGACAGCGGTGGCGCGCGCATTCAAGAAGGCGTGGTGTCGCTGGGGGGCTATGCGGATATTTTTTACCGCAACGTGCGCGCAAGCGGCGTGATTCCACAGTTGAGTGCGATTCTTGGCCCGTGCGCTGGCGGAGCGGTGTACTCGCCGGCCTTGACGGACTTCATTTTTATGGCGGAAGGCACCAGCTACATGTTCGTGACCGGCCCCAATGTGGTCAAAACCGTGACACACGAGGAAGTATCAAGCGAAGAGTTGGGCGGGGCCAAAACTCACGCGAGCAAGTCCGGGGTCACCCATTTCACGGCGGCAAATGAAGCCCGCGTGATTCAACACATCAAAGATGTTCTGAGCTTCCTCCCGCAAAACTGCGAGGAGGACCCGGAAGCCTTGGATTACACGCCGGGCGATGAACAACGGCTCGCGCTGGATGCGGTCGTGCCGGAGAGCGCGCAGCAGCCGTACGACATCCGCGAAGTGGTGAATCAGGTGTGTGACGCAGGGACGTTTACAGAAGTTCAAAAGGACTACGCTGAGAACATTGTCTGCGGTTTTGCGCGCTTGGCCGGTAAGAGCATCGGGGTAGTGGCCAACCAGCCGGCGTTCTTGGCTGGGGTGTTGGACAACAACGCATCAACTAAGGCGGCTCGTTTCGTGCGCACGTGCGACGCGTTCAATGTTCCGTTGCTCGTGTTGGAGGACGTTCCGGGCTTCTTGCCGGGAACCGACCAAGAGTGGAACGGCATCATCACCAACGGCGCCAAACTCCTATACGCCTTCAGCGAAGCTACGGTGCCGCGAATCACGGTCATCACGCGCAAGGCCTACGGTGGCGCGTACGATGTCATGAACAGCCAGCACATCGGCGCGGACCTCGTTTATGCGTGGCCGACAGCGGAGATTGCCGTCATGGGTGCGAAAGGCGCAGCCGAGATCATTTTCAAGCGGGAAATCGCCGCTTCAGACGATCCCGAGGCCACGTGGAAAGAGAAGGAGGCGGAATACGCGGAGCTGTTCGCGCACCCCTACAATGCAGCCGCCCGAGGTTATGTGGATGAGGTAATCCTTCCACACAACACCCGGGCCAAACTGATTCGAGCATTTGAAATGCTCCAGAACAAAGTGGACACCCTGCCGCGCAAGAAGCACGGCAACCTTCCGCTCTGATTACTTCGAAACGCGCTTGATGGAGCAGCCGATGGCTTTGGTCTCGGCCACACCGACAGGCTTGCCATTGGCAACCGCCGTGATTGCGTCCTGCACGTAGCGCTTTGTTACTGCTTCAGCGTCGCTCACGTTGTCGTCAATAGAGCCGCGGTACACGAGGTTCATGTCGCCGTCAAACAGGTAGACATGTGGTGTCTTCAACGCACCGAATGCATCTGCCATATGGTGGTTGGCATCTAGCAGGTAAGGCATGCCGTAGTTGTTGTCTTTGGCATGTGCTTTCATCGCGGCCATGCTGTCATGATTGTCACGCTTGGCTTCGTTGGAGTTGACGAGCACCATGGCAACGCCGTTTTCTTTGGCGAAGCGGGCGGTCTCGTTGTAGCGGCCTTCCCAGCCGTCGCTCTTTTCACCGTTGCCCACTACGAAGGGGCAGGTGTTACAGCTGAAAACCACGAGCAATCCGTTGGGGCCAGCGGCTGTATTGAGGCTCATTCGCGTGCCGTTTACGTTCATCATGAGTAAGTCGGCAAGCGGGGCCTTGGAGCCGATGGCCAACTCAGGCTGGGGCTTAGCTATGCCTGCGCTTGTCATGAAAACCCCGAGGGCGAGAGCAGAAGCCACACCGAGGGCACCTTTAATGGG
>CALGDB010000212.1 GCA_937884175.1 uncultured Flavobacteriales bacterium | reverse complement strand
CTTCGCCTGCGTGGAATTTGGGGTTGGACGCTGGGATTTATCAAACGTTTGGTTCGTGTGGGGAACGCCCAAGCCAGCAAATTGGTTTTTCATGCCTTGAATCCTGCCGCTTAATCCACAAATCTCGGATCGGCAGCCATGACCTCTCCAGAAACTGGGCACGTCCTCAACTCCTCACTGGAGTAGAATTTTTTGAAGACCGGAAGAAAATCCTTTTCAATGTTCTCAAGATGGAAGTATTCCTCATACAATAAGGCGTTCTCTTTGTCTGAAAACCAGAGCAGTCCATCCTTTTGTCCTTCTTGCCTCTTGCACTCGATAACAAGGCCAATAGAACCCTCAGATCGAACTGGTGAGTGGGGGATTTTCGCGGGTAACAAAAACATTTCACCCTCTTTTATTGGTATATCCACCACTTTCCCATCCTGTTGTGTTTTAACCAAGATATCGCCCTCAATCTGAAAGAACAACTCTTCGGTCTCATTGTAGTGATAATCCTTACGCGCATTTGGACCAGCTACAATCATCACGATGTAGTCTCCACTTTCCACGTAGAGGTTTTTATTGCCCACCGGAGGCTTGAGCAAGTCGCGGTTTTCTTCAATCCACTCCGCGAGGTTAAAAGGTTTCGCAATTGACATACGGTGAATTTACGAATTCTTGAGTCGAGTTCACATGCAGCTAATGATGCGTCCGGTTTGGTAAACTGACCAGCGCAACGCCCGTGAAAATCGCCACTGCGCAAAGGGCAGTCCATCTGCTCAAATCGGCCGTGTAATCCGCTCCGCCGCGCTGGCTGACCCACCACGACAGCCCCGTCGTAAGCAACGGCTGCAGGTAGATGTAAATGCTGACCACCGTCGGCTGCACGTGACGCAAGGCGAAGATGTTGAGCAAGTAGGCCATGAAGGTGGTACCAATCACCACGTACACCACGCCTTGCCAATGCGAAGGATCAAAAGCCGCCCAGTCAATGGCCGTGGCCTGCTGCCAGCCAATGGGTAACACAAACAGCGCCCCAAAAACGAATACCCACGCAATCACGGTGAGCGGCTTGTACTTCGCTATGAGCGGCTTCACCAGCACCAAGTAGAAACCGTAACTGGCCGCATTCAGCAGGATCATCAAGTCGCCTTGCCACGAGGCATGCAGGCTCTCTTGCTGCGCACTCAGGATGAGCAAGGCTGCGGCACCGCCACCACCAATGAAAATGCCCAGCAATTTGCGGGCCGTGATGGACGTGCCGAGTAAAACCGCCGAAATGACCAATACCAATACCGGATTGATGGTCATGATGATGGACGCATTGACCGGACTGGTCACATTCAACCCATTGAAAAACAACAGCTGGTTGGCCGCTACCCCCGTGGCACCGCAAGCGAGCAGCCGCAAGAAATCACTGCGTTCGATGGACTCCCAGGTGCCGCTGGTACGCATCGCCGCACGCACCAACCAAAAGAGTCCGCCGCCACCGATGACGCGCAACACAATGAACCCACTCGGGCCAACCAAATCGGGCATCAGGCCTTTGGCCACCAAATAATTGCACCCGTAAATGACCGCCACAACGAGCAAAGCCAGATGCGCGAGAAGTCGCTGCATCGCTTACCCCTTCAAGGCTGCCCGCGCCGCTTCAACCGAAGCCTTCGCCGAGCCCGCGCATACCTGATCGTCAAACAAAAAAACGGGGCGCTTGAGGAAGGTGTATTCGTCAAGGATGAGTTGGCGGTAGTCCTGTTCTGTCAAGGCCTTGTCCGCCAATCCCATAGAACGAAATTTCATGGCGCGGCGTGAGAAGAGGGCCTCATACGAGCCCGCCAGTTCTTTCATTTTGTCGAGGTCCTCGGCCGTAATGCCCTCGGCTTTGATATCCACCACGGCGCATCCGTTTTGCTCCGGTTGGAGGTCGTCAAAAATGCGCACGCAAGTCTTGCACGTTGGGAGGGTAAATGCCTTTTTCATGTCAAATCGTTTATGCTTCTTCCATTTTTGCGATGAGCGCTTCCAACCCCACTTGCCAGTGTTCCGTGTTATCCACGACCACATCCGCTTTGTCCTTCCACGGTTCGATGTGGGCGATGTCCGCGGGGCGCACGTGGTTGTGCCATTGGTAGCACACTTCGTCTTCGGTATAACCGCGCTCGGACCCATCCCGTTCAATGCGCCGCTGCAGCCGAACCTGAGCTGGGGCGTCGATGAAGCCGAGCAAATCAATGCGCTCTTCCATCGCTGGGTACGCCATGGCAAACAACCCTTCGACCACCAGCCACTCGGCGGGGGCGATGGTGATTTTTTCAGACTGCATGACGTCCCGGTTGTACGTGTATGTATCCAGTTCGATTGGACGTCCCGAGCGCAAATGGTCGATGTCGCGCACGAGGTCGGTATCGTTGATGACCTCGGGCAAATCAAAATTGGTTTCCCCGTTCTCATCGACCGGCAACTCGGACTTGGGGCGGTAGTAATTGTCCAACGACAGCACGGCAGCGCGTTCGCCAAAGTGCTCACTCAACCCGTTCAGAATGGTCGATTTACCGGAGCCGCTCCCCCCGATGAGTGCCAAGATCTTCACGCGTTGTTCGATTTTTCGAGTGCTGCGGCAAAATCGCGTCCATTCGCGAGCCGCGGTGGTTTGTTTTGTCCGCCAAATTTACCCAACGAGGCCATTGCGCCATTAAACGTGCCGCGCTTAACCTTCGTCAACTCGACCGATCGCAGGATGCCGCCCGTGATTAAATCCTTGTAATACGGATTCCGTTCGACCACCCCGGCATTGACAGTTGCGGCAAAGGCCTCCGGGTCCCTCGGCATTTCCGTGAACTCAACGAACCATTCGTGGTAGGGCAAGCCTTCCAAGGGATTCACCTCTGGAGCGACATGGAATTCTGCCACTGCGCCGCCATGAGCCGCGAGGGCATCCTGCAACGCCGCTTCTACCTCTTCTGCGATGACATGTTCGCCGAATGCGCTGGTAAAATGCTTGATGCGCCCGGTGACGACCAACCGGTGCGGATCCACCGATGTGAATTTGATGGTATCGCCCACATCATAGGCCCACAGCCCCGCATTGCTAGTCACGATTAGCGCATACTGCACTCCCAGTTCCACTTCAGCCAAGGTCAAGCGCGTCGGGTTTTCATAGAAATACTCAGAAGCCGGAATGAACTCGAAGAAAATTCCCTCGTCGACATTGAGGCGCAAGCCCTTAGATGGCAGTTCATCTTGGTAGGCAAAGAAGCCCTCCGACGCCGGGAACAACTCTACGGTCGGCAAGTCACCGCCAATCAACTTGCGGAAACGCTCCCGGTAGGGTTCAAATGCCACCCCTCCGTACACAAACAGCTCCAAGTTGGGGAACACTTCCTTGACGTTGGCCGCGCCCGTGACTTCCAGCAAGCGCTCAAAGTAATTCTGCACCCAAGAGGGAATCCCGCTAATCAACCGCATGTCCTCGCCCTTGGTCTCCTTGACGATCGCGTCAATTTTGGCCTCCCACGGCTCAATGCAGTTGGCTTCAAAAGAGGGAAGTCGGTTTGCTTGCAGATACGAGGGCACGTGGTGGGCGACTATACCGCTGAGACGCCCCATGGGGGTTCCGCCTGCCGTTTGTTGAAGTTCGGGCGAACCCTGAAGGAAAATCATCTTGCCGTCCAAGAATTGAGCGCGTCCTGAATTGGCGATGAAGTGCAGCAAGGCGTTTCGGGCGGAGTTGAGGTGGTTCGGCATGCTGTCCCGCGTGATGGGGATGTACTTGGCGCCGCTGGTCGTCCCGCTCGTCTTGCAGAAATACAGCGGAT
>CALGDB010000211.1 GCA_937884175.1 uncultured Flavobacteriales bacterium | reverse complement strand
TGACAACGGCTCAGTCAAATGCTGGGGCCAAAACCATCACGCGCAACTCGGTATCGGGAACACTTTGGACATAGGTGATGGACCAAACGAAATGGGCGACAATCTCGCTCCAACCAACCTGGGGACTGGTGTCAAAGCGCTCGCTGTTGGAGGCGGCTATTCCCATGCCTGCGCCATCATTGACAACGGTTCACTCAAATGCTGGGGAAGCAATGGAAACACAAACTTTGGAGGCTGGCTTGGCCGTGGTAGTGTAGCACAGGCCAAAATAGGTGATACAGCGGCCGAAATGGGTGATAATCTCCCCGTCGTCGACCTCGGAACCGGCGTCTCGATGGCGATGTCGTCGTTCACTTCGTGCACGTCTTCGCCGAACCTTCCACCAGGACTCTCGATGAACAACTGCACCATCAGCGGCACGCCAACGTCGCCTTCCACCAACAAAACCTACACCATCAGCGCTGTTCTGAATGGCGTCACGTATCAGGCCAGCATCTATCTTTCAGCATCCTACCTTGAGCTCACACCGAGCATCGAAGGTGCCGACCTCATCATTGATGATGCCATGACCAACATCACCTTCCAATATGACTCCAGTGCGGCAAGTGGCTCAGGCAGCGGTTCTTCGAGTTCCTCTTCCTTTGCGTATGCGAACAACAAGGTTTCTACTGGGGTTGACTACACTTGTGCCATTGCCGACAACGGCGATTTGAAGTGCTGGGGTTCCGACGCTAACGGAAAGTTGGGCGATGGTGGAAGTGACACGAACACCAACACGCCTCCATCTACAGCGATTGACCTCGACACGGGCCGAACGGCTGTTGCGGTTGATGTGGGTTCCCATCACACCTGCGCGATTCTTGACAACGGTGATCTAAAGTGCTGGGGATGGGACGCTTACGGACAGTTGGGTGATGGTGGAAGCAACACGAACACCAACGCACCTTCATCCACAGCGATTGACCTCGGCACGGGCCGAACGGCCGTTGCGGTTTCTGCAGGCGCATTTCACACCTGCGCCATTCTTGACAACGGCGACCTGAAGTGCTGGGGAAGGGACCTTAATGGTCAGTTGGGAGATGGAGGGCCTGCATGGACCTTAAACAACCCAACCGACCTCAACGCCCCTTCATCCACAGCGATTGACCTCGGCACGGGCCGAACGGCTGTTGCGGTGGCTGCTGGATTCGCACACACCTGCGCCATCCTTGACAACGGCGATCTGCAGTGCTGGGGTGCCGACAACCACGGACAGTTGGGTGATGGTGGAAGCAACACGAACACCAACGCACCTTCATCCACAGCAATCAACCTCGGAACAGGCCGAACGGCCGTTGCGGTGTCTACTGGTGACCACTTCACCTGCGTGATTCTCGATAACGGCGACCTGAAGTGCTGGGGAAGGGACCATAATGGTCAGTTGGGCGATGGCGGTACCACGCACGGACAATTCACACAACTACCTCAGCCCCCTACTACACCTATTGATCTCGGCTCGGGTCGCACCGCAGTTGCGGTTACTGGTGGATCAGGACATACCTGCGCAATTCTTGATAACGGTGAGGCAAAGTGTTGGGGAATGGACTCCGAAGGACAGTTGGGTGACGGTGGAATTGTCGTCCAAGATGGTAGTACAAGCACCTCTGAACCATCATCCACAGCGATTGACCTTGGCACAGGCCGAACAGCCGTTGCCATTTCTACTGAAAACAGTCACGTTTGCGCCATTCTTGACAACGGCGAAATTAAGTGTTGGGGGTCAGACGACGACGGTGCATTGGGCGATGGTGCACCCAACACCAATCAGCCTTCACCCGTTGCGGTTTCTGGTAGCAACATCTGGGATTCCTCAACAACAGCGAGCAGCGGTTCAAGCGGTGGCATGACCAACGTCACCGGTGCAACCTGTGGCATTTCACCTGCACTACCATCCGGCTTGAACATCGATAGCAACACGTGTACAATTAGCGGTACACCAACGGTTGAATCGGTCAATCAAACCTACACGGTCACGGCAATAATAAATTCAATAACCTTCCAAACAACAGTTTGGATGTCTATCATCCCATTTGGCACAATTACCTCAACAGTTG
>CALGDB010000210.1 GCA_937884175.1 uncultured Flavobacteriales bacterium | reverse complement strand
TTTGAAACCCTGACATCCCGGATCTCCTTTTTCACCTTCAGCAAAGGGAGAACCGTCGCAGACAAGCAAGCGAATCGACAATCCAACTTGGGGTGCCGCCAATCCCACCCCGTCCGCTTCATACATCGTTTCCCACATGTTTTGCACCAGCTCATCCAATCCAGCATGGCCTTGCTCGATGTCCTCAGCCTCGGCTTTTAGCACCGGGTCTCCGTAGGCGACTATCGGTAAAATCATGGGACAAAGTTAGGGCAGTAATTCGGCGAGGAACACCCTACTTTTGCACCATGCAAATGCTGGACACCATCCTAGAAGCCATTGAAGCCGTTCGTAATGGAGAGGTAATTATTGTCGTGGACGATGAGGACCGCGAGAACGAGGGTGACTTTCTCGTAGCTGCCCGACATGCCACCCCCGAAGTCGTCAACTTCATGGCCACGCATGGACGCGGTTTAATCTGCGCTCCCCTCGTGGAAGATCGGTGCGATGAGCTCGACTTGCCGCTCATGGTTCAATCCAACAATGCGGCATACGAAACGCCCTTCACTGTGAGTGTGGATCTCATCGGCCACGGATGCACCACAGGCATCTCAGCGCAAGACCGCTCCAAAACGATTCAAGCGCTGATCAACTCGAACACCCGACCAGAAGAATTGGGCAAGCCAGGGCACATATTTCCATTACGCGCGCGAAAGGGAGGCGTGCTTCGCCGAGCAGGCCACACGGAGGCTGCCATTGATTTTGCCCGCCTTGCAGGTTTTGAACCCGCCGGAGTCATTGTGGAGATCATGAACGAGGACGGCACGATGGCGCGTTTGCCCGAATGCCGAGAACTGGCGGACAAATTCAACTTGAAATTAGTTTCCATTGCCGACCTGATTGAACACCGGCTTCAAAACGAGGCCCTCATCGAGCGCGTCAAAGAGATGGAAATTCAAACCGCCTTCGGCCCTTTCACCGTCGTTGTATTTCGTCAATCCTCAAATGAAGTGGAACACGTGGCATTGGTCAAAGGGACGTGGGAAGAAAACGACGAGGTTCCGGTTCGCGTGCACAGCACGAGCATGCTCGGAGATGTCTTCCAGATCACCGACTTCGGCAAAGGCCCCATGCTCCACGCCGCGATGAAAAAGATGGATGAGATTGGTTGTGGTGTCTTGGTCTACCTGAACAAGCTGCGTCAAGGAGGCGGGATCCTTGATGAATTAACCGCTTACAAGCGCATCCAAGAAAGCGCTCAGTCATCACCGGTACGAATGGACACCAAGGATTACGGGATTGGCGCCCAAATCATCCGGCAACTTGGCGTGCGCAATTGCCATGTACTTACCAACAGCGAACGCACCCTCGGTCCCATCGGATACGGACTCACCATCACAAAGACTTCAGGCCTCGACCTGCCCAAGTAACATCGATAGAAGATCGAGCAACAAAAAAGGGACCCGAAATGGTCCCTTTTTGATATTGTGAAACAGCGGAGCGCTTAACCTTCATTATTATCCTCTCCCTTCTTGTCGAACTTGCCGTACTTCTGACGGAACTTGTCGATTCGCCCAGCCGTATCCACGAATTGTGCTTTACCAGTGTAGAATGGGTGCGACTTGTGGCTGACTTCCACCTTGACCAATGGGTACTCGTTTCCGTCTTCCCACTTGATGGTTTCTTTGGTTGCGGCAGCCGAACGGCTCAAGAATGCGTAGTCGTTTGACATGTCTTTGAAAACAACCAAACGGTAGTTATCGGGGTGAATTCCTGGTTTCATAGCTCGTTTTGTATTCCCTAAAGGGCGGCAAAGATAAGTGACATGCTGGGAATTTCAAATACTTACACTTTTTAACGGCATCGTGTCAATAACGAATTCAAGGACAGCGTTATGATCTTGAAACCGGCCCGATGTTTGTTCTGGTTTTAAGTGAGTTTAGCGCTAGCTAAGCATCAAGTGATAATTTGGTTAAGTTGGTCCTGTCCCAGAACGCTGGGGCAGGACTATTTTTTTTCCCTGCCCCAATCCCCTTCCCAATACCCCGCTTCACCCACATCCGGGTGTTCGCAATTCCAGTGCCTCGCGAGCAAAGCCGTCGAACCATCGAATAGCTTGCTTGTGTGTTGAAGTCCTCTGCATACCTGCGGCTGCTGATCGGTTTTGTGCTTTTCCCGATGCTGGCTTTGGTTCCGCTAAAGAACGCCGGAATCGTTCAAGAACACGACCTCCCAGGTGACTTGGACGCAGGAGAAACCCGAGTTGTTACATGGTCCCTGGATATTTACGATTGTGAGGGATTCGCACGGTTTCAAGTTCAATTTCCTGAGGGCATCGAGGCTACGGCCCTCGAGACCGCCCAAGCTTCATTCTCATATGAAGGCGGAAAAGCCAAGTTCATCTGGATGGAGCTGCCTCCGAAAAATACCTTGGACGTCTCGCTTGAAGTTGCAGCTAACTCCGATTTTCAAGGCGGAACGGTCACGCAGTGGTTCTCGTTCATTCGGGACGGTAGACGCAAGGACGTGGAATTCGAATCGCACCACATAGCGCGCAGCGTATCCGCAGCTTTCGAGCAACAGGATTTCGCACAGGACATCGATACACAACGCTTATGGACGGCAACCACGAATCGAACCGGTACCATGAGCGTGACCATCCGAGGCCACGAGCCCGGTCAATTCCTGAAGCTCTCCGAAACACTCGGGACTCACGGGGATATTTCCGTTTTGGACGACGCCGACTGTGACATTCGGGATGCCTTTGAAGATCAATTGGTCTTCATTTGGCAAGCCGCTCCAAGCGCATCAGAAATAGTGGTGAAGTACACCCTGCGGGGCGGCCGTCCGGACCAGGTGACCGGACGTATTTCCACCATCCAGAATAACGCCGCCATCGAAAGGACTGTTGAGGCCCTTCAACCTCCCGCCCCGACGGCACAAACGTCACCCACTGTGCCATCGAGCACACCACCATCAACTCCTCCTATTGAGCCCGCACCAACCGAGCCCGTACCAGCTGCAGAAGATGTGGCCTTTCGCATACAGATTTTGGCCACACACACCGCCGTTGGCAGCGAAGCCATAAAACGCATTTATGCCTACCCCGGAGAAGTCCGACACGAACAGCACGAAGCGTGGCACAAATACACCACTGGCTACCACACCACCTATCGAGCCGCCCGTGACAATCGGGTGGACTTAAACAGCAACCACGCGTTCCCCGGTCCGTTTGTCACCGCCTACCGCAACGGGCAACGCATCACCGTCCAAGAAGCCCTCTTGGTCACCAAACAAAACTGGATCCCCTAATGAAGCGTAATTCGTCGGACTGGAAATCAGCTATCAACGGCTATGAAACCTACCTTGCCTTGGAGCGCGGCCTAAGCGAAAACTCCATAGTCGCTTACCTACGCGATATCACCAAATTTTGTAATTACTGCATCCAAAACGAATCCGTTCAGGACCCGGGCTTGATGCAAATGGAACACATTGAACGGTACCTCGGCTTCTTATTTGACGCAGGCATCGCGCGCAATAGTCAGTCGCGCATGCTCTCAGGCATTCGCAGCTTCTGCAAGTACCTCCGAGTCGAAAATATCATGGAGGGCAATCCCGTGGAACTGGTCGAATCGCCGAAACCGCAGCGGAAATTACCCGACGTTTTGACCGTCCACGAAATCAGCGCTATCATCGGTGCCGTTGACCTTTCACGACGGGAAGGGGTGCGCAATAAAGCCATGCTCGAAGTCCTCTACAGTTGTGGCCTTCGTGTGACGGAGTTGTGTGAATTGCAACTCTCCAAGGTGGATTTCATCGATCGCGTGGTGCAGGTTGTTGGGAAG
The DNA here is from genome assembly GCA_937884175.1 of uncultured Flavobacteriales bacterium. Classification (GTDB taxonomy): domain Bacteria; phylum Bacteroidota; class Bacteroidia; order Flavobacteriales_D; family Sanyastnellaceae; genus UA16. The sequence continues at coordinate 4,876 of CALGDB010000210.1, read as the reverse complement.
GGAAACAAAGAGCGTATCGTGCCCATCGGCTCCACGGCCCTCGCCGCAATCGATGATTACCTCGCACAGTACCGCGCAGATATCATCCCGATGAAAGACCACGAGGACACCTTGTTTCTCGGAAGGCAAGGACGCGGACTGAGCCGACAGATGGCCTTCACGATGCTACGCCGGGTCGCTATTCACGCCCAAGTGCGCAAGAATATTTCCCCGCACACCTTCCGGCACAGCTTCGCCACCCACCTCCTCGAGGCCGGAGCAGACTTACGGGCGGTGCAGGAAATGCTGGGCCACGCCCAGATTGCCACCACGGAAATCTATACGCACCTCGACCGGCGATTTCTCCGGAACCAGATCGACTCATTCCACCCTCGGAGCGCACAGAAGCAGAAGCAAAAGATCACTTCATGAGGTTCGGCCTCCGTACCGTACTCGCCGCAGTTCTGTGTGTGTGTGCGGCATGGTCCGCCACAGCCCAGCTAGGCGTTGAAGTTTCAACCAACTGGTTCATCAGTGCAAACGGCACGGATACGTTGGGCTACGACCTATACATGCCCCATGCAGACAAACATCCCAGATGGGGCGTGGTGTTCTTACATGGAGGGGGGTTTTTTACCGGTAGCCGGGACGGAACAGCGTGTCAAGCATACTGCAGGGCCCTCGCAGAACGAGGCATTGCAACAGTGAGTATCGACTACCGGCTGCGGCAAGCCGGAAAAGGATTCCACTGCGACGTAAGCATCCCGGACAAGCGCAAAGCCATTCGCTGGGCTGCAGAAGATTTGGTCGCAGCGATCGATGCGGTTGGCGGAAATTTTCCCAACGGGATCATAGCAGCTGGCTCTTCTGCCGGTGCAGAGGCAGTACTAGATGCTGTTTTTACCATTGGTGTACCCTCCTTGAAGGCGGCAATCAGCCTAGCAGGCGGCGTGGAACCACCAGCAGCATGGCGCGATACCCCCGTCCTTGCCGCACATGGTACCTGCGATGCCCTGGTCCCATACTGCATTGATCTCCATCACTATTGTCCGGCAGAGAGCGCTGGAGCCCTCCTGCTCGCCGGCGGAGGCGGGATGGCAAAGGCTGGCGCGCAAACAGCATTGCTGACAATCCAAAATGCCGGGCATGAAATCGGTACGTCCCTCCTGACCGACGCGCGGTTCATTGAACGGTCTGTTGAGTTCATCAACGCCATTGTCACGCGTACCTTCGAACCTAGCACCACCACCATTCTTTTGAACCAGCCATGCAACCTTCTTCAGCACCCTGCCCCCAACTGTCAATGATTCGTCTTTTGTCCATCGTGTGTTTCGCCTCGGCAGCCCTCAGCACGGCTCGGGCCCAGTATCCGCATCCGGCGGATGAACGCGGGTACATTGTGCGCCTAGGCGATGCTGTGCCGGACTTTCAGCTTGAATGCACGGACGGCTCCACCTACTCGCGAGAGTCCCTATTGGGGACACCCTATGTGCTGCAGTTTACCGCCTCATGGTGTGGTGTGTGCCGAAAAGAGATGCCTCACCTCGAAAAAGAAGTTTGGCGGCAGTTTGGCGGCGACCAATTCGTTTTGCTGGGGGTCGACCTCGATGAACCGGCTGAAAAAGTGGCTGCATTCGCTGGGCAAATGGGCACGACCTACCCCATTGCACCCGACCCGGAAGGTGCCTTGTTTTATAAAATCGCCGGGCCCAAGTCAGGCGTCACCCGCAACGTTGTGGTGGATGAAACCGGTACAATTGTGTTCCTCACTCGCCTTTTCGAAGCGGAGGAATTCGAAGCGATGAAATCCGTGATTGAAGGCTTGGTTGATTAAGACCCCCTATGGTCGCGCCAATGCGCTTGTGCCTCCGCCAGCATTGTTGAAGGCGACCCGGGCAAGGCCGTTGGCAATCCTAAGTGCTGAAAAACAGCATTGAGTGCCTCCGCAACGGGCACCTCGTCAACGGCGGGCGCGTGCGTCTGCTTGGATAATTTCCGCCCCCGGTCGTCCACGGCAAGCGGCAAGTGATGATAGTGGACCTCATCCCCGCCCAACGTGCGTTGCAAATGGAGGTGGGCCGCTGTGAACGGGGCGAGATCCGCGCCTCGAACAACGTGGGTGATACCCAGGTGCATGTCATCGACCACATTCGCCAGGTGATAGCTGTAGATCCCGTGCGCATTGCGCAGCCTGAAATCCCCCACTTCCGAAGACAGGTCCATTGACATCGTGCCCAAGCCACCGTCCTGCCAATCCACAGCTCCGGCTTCAACAGCAAACCGAACAGAGCGCGGTTCGACGTCGGTCGCCCCTTTACACGTGCCCGGATAAATGGCGTGGCCCGCCAATTGCTTGCGCGTGCAGGCACAGGGAAAGGTCCGCTTCATGTCAACCAAAGCCGTTAATGCCTCCTCGTACGCGTCGAACCGATTGGACTGAAACAGCACATCACCATCCCATACCAGTTCAAACCGTTCAAGGGTTTTCAAAATGGAATCAATGGAACCGGGTACGACCCGAGGACCATCGAGGTCATCGATGCGCAGGTGCCATTTTCCAGCGTGCACACGAGCGACCAGCCATGAGCCGACAGCGGCTACCAATGAGCCAAAATGAAGCGGCCCGGATGGCGTCGGTGCAAAACGCCCGATGTATGGCCGCGACTCAGTCACGCACCAATTTTCGGTACTTCACGCGTTGTGGTCCGACATTGCCCAATCGCTTCTTGCGGTTCTCTTCGTATTCGCTGTACGTTCCTTGAAACCAGTACACCTGGCTGTCGCCCTCAAAGGCCAAAATGTGCGTGCAAATGCGGTCGAGGAAATAGCGATCGTGGGAAATGACCACCGCACAACCCGCAAACGACTGGATGCCTTCCTCCAATGCACGCAGGGTATCGACGTCAATGTCATTCGTCGGCTCATCGAGCAGGAGGACGTTCGCTTCGGTTTTGAGGGTCATGGCAAGGTGCAACCGATTGCGTTCACCGCCGGAGAGCACGCCGCATTTCTTTTGTTGGTCGGCACCATTGAAGTTGAAGCGGCTCACGTAGGCGCGGCTGTTGAAGAGCTTGCCACCGATCTCGAGTTGCTCATTGCCACCGCTGATGACTTCCCAGACCGTTTTCTGCGGATCGATGTCCGCGTGGCGCTGATCGACGTAGCCAATTTCCACCGTCTCTCCAATGTTGAAACTTCCCTCATCGGCTTGCTCTTCTCCCATGATCATGCGGAATAACGTCGTCTTGCCCGCCCCGTTGGGACCGATGACCCCTACAATGCCCGCTGGAGGCAAGTTGAAATCGAGGTTTTCAATCAGCAGTCGCTCACCAAATCCTTTCTGCAACTTGGTGGCCTCGATGACCGAATTGCCCAAACGCGGTCCGTTGGGGATGGGGATGGTCAAACGGGCTTCCTTTTCGTTGGTGCCCTCGGCCAACATCTGTTCGTAGTTGTTGACACGAGCTTTGTTCTTGGCGCGCCGTCCCCTCGGCGATTGGCGCACCCAGTCCAGCTCGCGTTCCAATTCCTTGCGGCGCTTGGATTCCTGCTTTTCCTCTTGGGCGAGGCGCTTCGACTTCTGCTCCAACCACGAGGCGTAATTGCCCTCGTAAGGAATGCCCTCGCCGCGGTCCAATTCCAAAATCCACTTGGCCACGTTATCGAGGAAGTAGCGGTCGTGCGTCACACAAAGCACGGTGCCCGGATACTGTTCGAGGTGCTGTTCCAACCAGTCAACCGACTCCGCATCCAAGTGGTTGGTCGGCTCATCCAGCAGCAGCACGTCGGGTTGCTGAAGCAGCAAGCGGCACAGCGCAACGCGGCGGCGCTCACCCCCGGAGAGCACACCGATCTTGGTGTCATCTGGAGGGCACCGCAAGGCGTCCATCGCGATACTCAACTTGGTGTCGAGTTCCCAAGCGTTCAAGGCATCGATGCGGTCCTGAACTTCCGCCTGACGGTTGATCAACGCTTCCATTTTATCGGGACTGTTCAGGATCTCTTCGTCCATGAACTTGGCGTTGATTTCCTCGTACTCTTTCAGCACGTTGACGATCTCAGCTGTTCCTTCTTCAACGATTTCACGAACCGTCTTGCTTTCGTCCAACTCGGGTTCTTGGGAAAGGTACCCCACACTCAAACCAGGCGACCAAGTCACGTCTCCTGTGTAGGCTTCATCGAGGCCAGCGATGATGCGCATGACCGTGGATTTACCGGCGCCGTTTGCACCGAGGATACCAATCTTGGCTCCGTAGTAAAACCCAAGGGTGACGTCTTTGAGGATTTGCTTACCAGCGGGGGTGACTTTGTTCACCCGGTGCATGCTGAAAATGACTTTTTTGTCGTCTGACATGGCAAGTGTTTGGTTTAGTGCAAGTATACGGACGGTGCCGCTTTGAAGGCGAACCTCAGGCCTGAACGAGTTCCAACACAGTGATTTCCGGCGGCATGCCCACCCGACCGTGGAATCCGAGTACACCGAAGCCGCGGTTCACGTGCAAGTACTGTTCACCCTCTCGGTACAGGCCTGCCCAACGGGGATAGCGCCATTTGCTCGGCGACCATTTGACACCGAGCCACGGGATTTCAATGCCGAATTGCATGCCGTGCGTGTGGCCACTGAGGGTGAGTTCGACCGGGGCTTTTCCGTCCATTACCTTTTCCTCCCAGTGCGTCGGATCGTGGCTCATCAATACCGTCGGCAAATCGTCGCAGCCACTGCCTTGCATCGCCTTCACTAAATCGCCGTTCTTGCGAAACCCACTCCCCCAATTCTCCACGCCCAGCAAGACGAGTTCAGCGCCGTTTCGTTCAATGCGGTCGTTCTCGTTTAGCATCAGCTTGAACTCCATTTCTGCGTGGATCTCCTTTAGTCGTTCTCGGCTGGCTTCGCGCT
>CALGDB010000209.1 GCA_937884175.1 uncultured Flavobacteriales bacterium | reverse complement strand
GTTCGTGCTGCGGTTGATGGTGCCCACCATGCTGTCGTATTGCTCCCATACCCACTTTTTCGAAGCGATGTTGGGGGATTGGATCAGGCGATCGGCGATGTCTTTGGCTTCTTCAATCGATGGTACCGGCACCGACGAGGCATCCCATGCTTGGGCGTCCGCGTACCACGCAGGCTCACTGAACTCGCGGTCATACACCGGAGCGCCACCGCCCAGTACGAGGGTGTCGGCTGGCACCTCCGCCACCAAGTCTCCTTCTTTGTAGAAGCGAATCTGGTTGCCTTCTGTGACCATACCAATGCATTCCGCGTGCAAATCCCACTTGTCGAAAATGCCTTCTACGACCGCTTCATCGCCCTTTTTCACCACCACGAGCATGCGCTCCTGGGACTCGCTGAGGAGGATTTCAAACGGCTGCATGTCCGACTGGCGCAACGGCACTTTGTCCAAATCAATGTCCATACCCACTCCACCGGCTGCTGACATTTCCGAGGTCGAGCAGGTGATGCCCGCCGCGCCCATATCCTGCATGCCGCGCACCGAATCGGTTGCCGCAAGTTCGAGGGTGGCCTCAAGCAGCAGTTTTTCTTGGAACGGATCGCCGACCTGCACAGCTGGCAAATCCTCCGCGCTCTCTGCGGTAATGTCCTTCGAGGCAAATGACGCTCCTTGGATGCCGTCCTTTCCGGTGGCCGACCCAACGATGTACACGGGGTTGCCGACGCCAGAAGCTGTGGCACTGATGATTTTATCGGTTTCGAGGATGCCCACGGACATGGCGTTCACCAGCGGATTTACCTGGTAACACGGGTCGAAAAAAACCTCGCCGCCAACGATGGGTACACCGAAGCTGTTGCCGTAATCGCCGATGCCCTTCACAACGCCCTCGAGCAGCCACTTGGTACGGGGGTTCTCGAGGTCACCGAACCGCAAGCTGTTGAGTTGGGCAATGGGGCGCGCGCCCATGGTGAAGATGTCCCGGTTGATCCCGCCCACGCCGGTCGCCGCACCTTGGTAAGGTTCCAATGCGGAAGGGTGGTTGTGGGATTCAATTTTGAAGGCGCAGCCCAAGCCGTCGCCGATATCCACGATCCCAGCGTTTTCTTCTCCCGCCTTGACGAGCATGTGGGGACCTTCCTTGGGCAGCGTCTTGAGGTACTTGATGGAATTCTTGTACGAACAGTGCTCGCTCCACATGACGGAGTAGATGCACATCTCCGTGAAATTCGGTGTACGGCCGAGAATTTTTTCGATTTTTTTGAATTCATCTGCCGTCAAACCCATGTCTTGGGCTTGTTCCAACGTGGCCGGTGCTGTCGAGGCGTTCATTGTGCGGGATTTTGCGAGCAAAATTACGCTGCGCGTTGGACCTGACCGTGAGATTTTTTACCCGTTTACTCACCAGTTGTCAACGGTGCGATGGGTGTTGTAATTTCGGAACCATGAGAGCGGTCATTCAACGGGTGAGCGAAGCATCGGTGAGCATCAATCAGGAGGTCCGCGGGGCCATCGAACATGGCTTGGTCATCCTGCTTGGCGTGGAAGCGGAGGACGGCATGGAAGATGTCGAATGGTTGGCTAACAAAATCGCTGGGCTGCGCATTTTCAGCGACGCTGAAGGCAAAATGAACCGGTCGCTCTTGGACGTTGAAGGGCGGGCGTTGATCATCAGCCAATTCACCCTCCACGCCGCCACCAAAAAAGGCACCCGGCCAAGCTTCATCAAAGCGGCGCGGCCCGAACACGCCATCCCGCTTTACGAGGCCTTTATCCAAGCCTTCAACAGCCTAACCAAGACCCCGGCCGAAACCGGCGAATTCGGGGCGGATATGAAAGTCGCACTCGTCAACGACGGGCCAGTGACCATCTGGATCGACACGAAAAACAAAGCATGAACACTTCCCCCACCCTCCAATCGGTCCAAGCCCAAGTGGACGAATGGATTACCACCGTTGGCGTCCGCTATTTCAGCGAATTGACCAACATGACCATCCTCACCGAAGAAGTGGGCGAACTCGCTCGCATCATGGCGCGCCGGTACGGCGACCAAAGCGAAAAGGAATCGGATCGCCAAGCCAACCTCGCCGATGAGATGGCTGACATCTTGTGGGTCCTCGCCGCCCTCGCCAATCAGACCGGCGTTGATTTGTCCGAGGCCTTTCAAGCCAACATTGAAAAGAAAACCCGGCGCGACGCCGACCGCCACCGCAACAACCCCAAACTCCAATGAACCGCGTTCTTCTTCTCCTCGTCCTTGCTGCCGTTGGAACCAGCGGCCTCGCCCAGCGCAACCGCCTAGCGCCCACTTCGGCCGCAGAGCGCCTATCGGTAAATGATGAGCGCGCCAGCAGCGACGCGGCATCTTGGACGGCGGGGCTCGACCTCCGTTGCGTGGGGCCAACGGTCATGAGCGGACGCGTTGTGGACATCGCAGTGGACAGCCCTGACGGACGCACCTTTTACGTTGCCTACGCATCGGGCGGACTTTGGCGCACGGTCAACCACGGCACCTCCTTCGAACCCCTGTTCGATGACGCCTTGACCATCACCTTGGGGGCAATCGCTGTGCACCCTGAAACCGGCCGCATCTGGGCCGGTACCGGTGAGGTAAACAGCTCGCGCAGTTCTTACGCCGGCACCGGCATGTACACGAGCGACGACGGCGGCGCAACCTGGCATCACGCCGGATTGGCGAACGCCCACCACATTGGACGCATCGTGCTAGACCCGGGCAATCCGGACATCGCGTATGCGGCCGTCTTGGGACCACTGTACTCCTCGAACACCAGTGGAGGCGTCTGGAAAACCAGCGACGGCGGTGCCACTTGGGAACGCGTGCTGCAACAAGCAGGCGACCACGGCGACGCTGGGGCGGTGGACCTCATCATCGACCCATCGAATTCCAATCGCCTCTTCGCGGCCCTGTGGGACCGCACACGCCGGGCGTGGGACTTCCGCGGCAACGGCTCCGGCAGCGGAATCTGGGAAAGCACGGATGCTGGGGCGACTTGGTCGGAATTGTCGGCCATGGATGGATTCCCGAAATCCGAATTCACCGGCCGCATCGGCTTGGCCTGGCACGCCGAAAGCGAGCAGCTGTTTGCCTTGGTTGACAACCAAGCCCCCCTTCCGGCTGAAAAGGATAGCGAGGCGTCCTATGCGCCGGACGATTTTAAGGCCATGACGCCCGCTGAATTTGCCGCCCTCGACACGGCCTTGCTGGAGGCGTACTTGGATGAAAATAATTTTCCGCGCGAAACCACTGCGGCTTCGGCATTGGAAGATGTAGCTGCGGGGGCGCTCGTACCGCGGGACTTTTACAATTACCTCACCGACGGCAACCGCGCCCTGTTCGAAGCCGAAATCGCCGGCGCAGAAGTCTACCGCCTGCCCGCTGACCGAGCGCAATGGGTTCGCACGCATTCTGAGGCGCTAGAAGACGTTTGCTACACCTATGGGTATTATTTCGGTTTGATCGAAGTCGACCCTACGGATGCCGACCGGTTGTACATCGCCGGAGTACCGCTCATCCAGTCCAAAGATGGAGGCGAAACGTGGTCGTCCATTGGCGCGCCCAACGTCCACGTCGACCACCACCACCTCTGGATTGACCCCGCTAACCCCGACCACCTCATCAACGGAAACGACGGCGGCATCAACATCAGCTGGGACCGCGGCGAAAACTGGGTCAAGTGCAACAGCCCGGAAGTCGGCCAATTTTACGCCGTCGAAGTCGACAACGCTGAGCCCTACCGCATCTATGGTGGCCTTCAGGATAACGGCACTTGGCGCGGCCCCTCCACCTACCGCGATACCCCCGGATGGCACCAGAGCGGACATTACGCATGGACCTCCATTGGGGGCGGTGACGGCATGCAAATCGAAGTGGATCCACGCGACCCCGATGTGGTCTTCACTGGATCACAGTTTGGCTATTACAGCCGCCAAGACCTCAATGCCGATGCCTACATGGGCATCCATCCCCAGCACGCCCTTGGCGAAACGCCATTGCGCTGGAATTGGCAAACGCCCATCTGGCTCAGCCGACACCAGAATGACATCTTGTACATGGCATCGAACCGGGTGCACAGGTCGTTTGACCAAGGAGCCAATTGGGAAACCCTCAGCGGCGACCTGACCCGCGGCGGCATCCCCGGCAACGTGCCGTTCGGAACCATCACCAGCCTGCACGAAAGCCCGTTGCGCTTTGGCCAACTCGCGGTCGGAACGGATGACGGACTGATCCAGGTCAGCCGCGACGGGGGATACAGCTGGATGCAGTTGACTTCACCTGTGCCACAAGACCCGAAAAACGAACGGACATTCTGGGTGAGCGAAGTACTCTGGAGTGCGCACCACCCCAACCGGCTGTACGTGGGGCTCAATGCCTACCGCTTGGATCATTTTCACTCGTACGTCTTCGTCACCGAAAACGACGGCCGCACGTGGAAGCGCTTGGGCGATCGAACGGAAGCAGTCGACCTGCCTGCCGAGCCGGTGAACGCCCTCATTGAGTCCGCGGACTGGGAAGATTGCCTCTTCGTGGGCACCGACGGCGGATGCTACGCGAGTTTGGACCGCGGAGCCACGTGGTCCACCCTCCACCCCGACTTACCGCGTGTCCCAGTGCACGATCTCGTCATCCAAGAACGCGAGAACGAACTCGTCATTGGCACCCACGGGCGCAGCATTTGGGTGGCCGACCTTAACCCGTGGCTCGATCGCGCCGGCGAAACCATCGCCACCGAATGGACCACAGACGAGGCGGTTGCCTTGGAGTGGAGCGATCGGTGGGGACAAAAAGGATGGGCCTGGAGCGAACCACGCACGGTGGAAGTGGCGTTCGACGCCTTTGCACCGGAACGTACCGAAGGCCAGTGGCTTTGGGTGGACAGTGCAGGAACCGAACAATCCGTGGATGAAACGGGGGTCGTTGAGAAGGGGTGGCAAACGCTGATCGTTCCCGCGCAATGGACGACGGATGAAGGGGTGGAATTCCCCGCCCTCGGCACGTATCAATTGCAATTCAGAACCGAGTCAGGCGAAGGGCTGAAGGGACCGGATGTGACTGTCGAAGCAGCCGAATAATCGTTGGGCCTCAAGCCCGCAAGTGCTCTGGAATCAGGCAGACCGGGATGGGATTCATCTTGTGCTGGTTCGCCCGGTTGAGGCGGGTGTAAACCGCCATGACCTCGCGCTGGCGCTCCGTCCACGTCGAGGGATCTGCATCGGTGTTGGCCATGGCCCATTCGAGTTCGGGGTATGTGGCGCCCAACTGATCCTCGTCGGTGCGGTCATCGCCCCACAAGCCGTCTGTCGGCGGTGCATCCAGGATTTCTTGTTCGACGCCCAGCGCCGCTCCCAGCGCGAACACTTCGGTTTTGACCAAATCCGCAATGGGACTCACGTCGACGCCGCCATCACCGTATTTGGTGTAAAAGCCCACGCCGAAGTCCTCCACCTTGTTGCCCGTGCCGGCGACCAGCGCGCGGCGCTGAGCGGCCAGGGCGTACAACGTCGTCATCCGCAAGCGCGCCCTTGAATTGGCCAAGGCCAGCCCGCCTGAAGCGTCATCGGCTTCGGGCAATGCCGCCACCAATCCATCGTAGACCGTGGTCAAATCGACCCGTGCACGGGAGACGTTTTCGAAGCGCGCCTCCAAGGCTTCCATGTGCGCCTGAGCGCGGGACACTTGGCTCGGGTGTTGGTGGATTGGCATTTCCACAACGCACGTGGGCAAGCCCGTTTTGGCGCACAAGGTGGAAGTAACGGCGGAGTCAATCCCACCGCTGACGCCCACCACCCAGCCGTTCATGTTGGCGGTGCGCGCGTACTCCTGCAGCCAAGAAACGATGTGTTGAGTTAGTGTGTTCATACCTATCAAAACATCACACCGACGCAAAGTTCAATTTGCCCGGTCTTACCTTTCATTTCAGCGGAAACAGGCTCTTCGACGCCTGTGTTTTCGTCAAATTCAAACAGGAATTCATTGCCGGTTCGAGTCTGGTAGATCGGGAACGCCTGGTACTGGTTGCGCAGCGCCATGTTGTAGCGCAATCCTACAGCAAGTCCTGTGGTGCCGGTGAATCGGCGTTCAAAACCGAGCCCAATGATCATGCTGGGGCGGAACAGCAACGTTTGATCGACCAACGAAACCAACGCAGGGTCGCCTGCCGCCTCGTTGATCACATCCCACGCGCCCAGCGAATCGCTCGTGGCAAACAGGCTGGCTGTTCGTGTTCCTTCTGAGCGGACGTTAAGCCCCAATCCCACGCCGAATTGACCGTAATACGTACTGTACCCGATTTCCTTGGTCCGCATCTTGAAGGTCAGGGGGATTTCCACATACTGCTGCTTGTGCTCGAGTTCCACCCGGTGAATGACCGCCCCCTCCGATGTTGGAGTGCCCTCGAAATACGCTACGCGACCACCGTTGTAGAAGACATTGACCCCGGTCCCAATGGCATACGTTTCGGTGAACAAGGCATCAAAGATGAAGCCGTACCCGAAATGGGCTTGACCGCCAGCCCCGACGTGCGACAATTCACGCGCATCCGTGAAGGAAACGTTTGGGGACAAGGTCAGACCGAGGTGGTAGCCCTGCGCCTGTACCGCTGTGCATGCGGTCATAAAACAAGCGGCCGTGAGGAGGAAATGCTTCATGAAATGGGGATTGCGCGGGGAGTGTTTCATCTTTGCAACGACTCAAAACTAATTCGTGGTTTTGAATCGTTCACTACGAAGACCATGCCAATGCTCACGCCTCAATGTTCAAGACCACCGGCCCTGGCCTTGCTGCTCTGCTGCGCAGGGATGGCATTTTTCGGCTGCGGGGAAGAACGAAATTTTCACGTGCCGGCCTCGGCCTTTGATGCCGATGTACCAGAGCCGGTGGACGTGCGTGCGGTGATGGCGCTGGGCGATTTTGACGCGTGGCAATCGGCCACCGGTGCATTCGGCTACGCGTACACCGAGGACATCCTGCGCATCGGCGCCGGCGACGACCCCGCCACCGTGGCCGAATTCGAAATATTTCTGACCCACCCCAATATCGCACCCATCGAAGCGGCCATCGACTCCACGAGCGGCGCACCGGAACAATTGGCGCAGAGCGAGGCGGAATTGATCCGCGCATTCCAACGGTTTCACCACTGGTTCCCGGAGGTACAATTGCCGCAGCTGATGTGGATGAATACCGGATTAAATTATGCCGTGTACCCCACCACTGAGCACCTCGGTGTCGGATTGGAATGGTACTTAGGTGCCGGCCACCCGATCGTGTCCACCCTGCCTCCGGAGATGTTTCCGCAGTACATGCGCAACCGGATGGAGCCGAATCGCATCTCGGCATCGGCCTTTCGAGGCTGGTTGCTCGTGCACTTCAGTGACCCATGGTACCGCACGGACCGGTGCGTGGACGAACTGCTCTACTGGGGCAAGGTCTTGTACATCATGGAACAGTGCATGCCCGACGCGCCCAAAGCCGACCTGCTGGACTGGACGCCTGAAGCCTGGGCTTGGGCAGCGGCCCACGAACGCGACATTTGGTTGGAGCTGCAGCCCCAAGATGCGCTGTTCGATACCGACCGCACGAAGTTTGGCAAATGGTTCAACGAAGGTCCGTTCACCCGTTATGGGGCCATTCCCCAGGACAGCCCGGACCGGCTCGGCGCGTACATGGGATGGCGCATGGTCAGCGATTTCATGGACAAGCATCCTGAGGTCGATTTGGCCGCGCTGGTGGAACTGACCGACATCAATCCCGTGGTCAAGGCGTACCGGCCCTTGTAATTCACCACCTTTGCACCTCAATTTTTACGCTCATGGCCGATTCACAGATCACCGTCCGGGTTCAAACGGATGAAAACAAAGTGCCCACCGCCATCACCTGGTCAGCGGACGATAGCGACGTCGCCAACCAAACCGCCAAAGCCATGTCCCTCGCCATGTGGGACGAGGCCCAGGGCAACGCGGTGCACATGGACCTTTGGACGAAGCAAATGAGCGTCGAAGAAATGCGTCACTTCGTTTGCCAAACCATGATGACCCTAGCCAACACCTTGGAAAAAGCGACCAACGACAAGGCTCATGCCCTAGCCATGCGCAGCTTCACCGAGGAACTCGCGAAGCGCCTGGGCGTTCTGAAGGATTGAGTTACGCCTCGTACAGGGCGTTGGTCTGCTCGATGAACCGCAGCAGTTCCTCGCGGCCTTCACCCTTCTCTGAGCTCGTAACGTATACGGGCGGCATGCGGTGCCATTGCTTGAGCATTTCCACCTCGTAGCGCGGCAGGAATCCCGCGTGCTCCGCCTGATTGAGTTTATCGACTTTGGTGAAAACCATGACAAAGGGTAGTTGATTTTCGCCCATCCAAGCCATGAATTCGAGGTCGACCTTTTGCGGTGGGTGACGGCTGTCAAGCAACATCATGACACACATCAAATTGGGCCGACCGGTCAGAAATTGCTCGCTGGTGCGTTGCCATTTGACCCGGCTCTTCTTGCTGACTTTCGCATAGCCAAACCCCGGTAAATCCACCAGGTACCAACTGGTTCCGTCTCCCGTCTGCTCACGGCCTTCGTCGATCATGAAATGATTGATGAGCTGCGTTTTGCCGGGGGTAGATGAAATCTTGGCCAGTCCCTTGCGGTTGGTCAGCATGTTGATGAGGGACGACTTGCCCACATTGGAGCGGCCGATGAACGCGTATTCCGGGCGGTCAGCAGGGGGGCACTCCTTCGGGTGTGCACTCGATTTCAGGAACTCCGCCGTTTTGACCTCCATCGCTGTTCAGCCCGCTTTTCCGATGCCCCGCGCGTCGTACCACGCCTCGAGGGTTTCATTAAACGTTTCGGGGTGCTCCATCATGGGCGCGTGGCCACATTCCTCAATCCAGAAGAGGTCGCTGTCGGGGAATCCCGCCTTGAATTCTTCGGCAACTTCAGGCGGTGTGATGATGTCGTTCTTGCCCCAGATCAGGCACACCGGCACGGTCATCGCCGGCAAGTCCGCGGCCATGTTGTGGCGGATGGCACTTTTGGCAATGGCTAGGATCCGCAGCACTTTCTCTCGGCTGTTGACGGCTTCGAAGCATTCGTCCACCAATTCTTCCGTCGCGTGCTTCGGGTCGTAAAAGGTCAAGGCCACTTTGTCGCGGATGAACGTTTTGTCCTCTCGGCGCGGAAAGCTGTTGCCGAAGGCGTTTTCATACAAACCGCTGCTGGCCGTCAGGCTCAGTGAAGCCACCTTCTCGAGGTTGTTTTTGGTAAAAATCAAGCCCACGTGACCGCCGAGGCTGTTGCCCAAGAGGTGGACCTTGTCGAGGCCCATTTCCGCCACGAACCCTTCGATGTGCTCGGACAAACTTTTGGCGCTCGTCTTGCGCATGGGCAATTCATAAATGGGCAGCATCGGGATGATGACCCGGAAGCGACCGGAGAAATGGCTGAAGACGTCCTTGAAATTACTCAAAGCGCCAAACAAACCGTGGAGCACAATCAGGGGCTCGCCCTCGCCGGCCTCGACATACTTGTACGGGCCGCGTTCAATGATGGCAGGTTGATCCATGGATTCCAATTAAGAGGCAAAGGTCGAACAAACCGAGCGCATTAGCCCACAGGCCCCTGCACGCTGTTCACATCACCTGTTGAAAACGTGTTGATAGCGAAAACCTACCGTCAAAGCCAGAATCCGGCAAATCCCCGGCCCAATTGACTTATCCCTACTTCCGTCTTCAAAACTTTTCCACAAAGTGGGAGAAAGTGTGAGAACGTGGGAGAAAGTGGGAAATCTTGGGTAATTTTGATATTCCAAACGATCATGCTCAATCTGCTCGGAGAATACACGTGTAAAATCGACGCCAAGGGGCGCCTGATGTTCCCCGCACGCTTGCGAAAGCAGCTGGAAACCGTGCTGCACAATGGGCTGGTCATTAACCGCGACATTTTTGAAGGGTGCTTGGTGGTTTACCCGCAGCCCGAATGGGATAAAGTGAACCGCGAGATGTCCCGGTTGAGCCGGTACAACCGCAAGCACCAGCTGTTCCAACGCAAATTCATGAAGGGGGCCACCCACGTCGAACTCGACGGATCCGGCCGCATCAACATTCCCGCCCTGCTGCTCAAGCACGCCGGCATTCAACTGCCTGCCGACAACGAGATCATCGTATCCGGCCTCGGCGAGAAGATTGAACTCTGGAGCAAGGCCCGCTACGACAAGAGCGTCCTCGATGACGCCGAAGACTTTGATTTCGGCACCCTCGCCGAAGAAGTCCGCCAGGACCTCGAACCCAACAACGAGAATTAATCCATGAATCCCGGCACCTACCACGTTCCTGTTTTGGCCGACGCTAGCATCGCAGGGATTGGTGCCCCTCAGCTTCCGAGCGGAATCTACGTGGACGCGACGTTTGGCGGTGGCGGTCATTCCCGCCTCATTCTCGATGCGCTGGACGCGAACGGTCGCCTGTTCGGATTTGATCAAGATGCCGATTCCCAAGCCAACGCGTTGCCGGATGAACGGTTCACGCTGATCCCCGAAAACTTCCGGCACGCGCGCAACTTCCTCCGCCTCAACGGTGTCCGCCGCATCGATGGAATGTTGGCGGACCTAGGCGTTAGCTCCCACCAATTCGACGAGGGCGCGCGCGGATTCTCCACCCGCTTCGATGCGCCTTTGGACATGCGAATGAACCAACGCGACGGGCTGTCCGCTGCTGATATCGCGGCGACGTACACCGTCGAAGATTTGACGCGGATTTTCCACTTGTACGGTGAACTAAAGCGGCCCGATAAGGTCGCCCACGCCATTGCTCGTGTCCGCGAAGACCGGCACATTGCCCGGACAGGCGATTTGATGGAAGCCACCCAACACCTCGCCCCCAGAGGCAAGGAGAACCAGTTCCACGCTCGGGTCTTTCAAGCGTTTCGCATCGAAGTCAATGACGAACTGGGTGCCCTCAAGGCGCTGCTCGAATCCACGATTTACCTGATGGAGGAAGGCGGTCGGTTGGCGGTCATCTCCTACCACAGCTTGGAAGACCGGCTGGTGAAACACTTCATGCGTTCTGGCAACTTCGAAGACGACGTCAAACGCGACCTCAAGGGCGCCGCCTTGTGCCCATTTGCCCCGCTCAACCGCAAAGCCGTCGTTGCCGACGAAGAAGAACAGGCCCGCAACCCCCGATCGCGCAGCGCTCGCTTGCGGGTGGCTACCCGAACCGCCTTGTCCTTGGACGAGATCAATTCTTTGGCCGCATGAAGAAGTTGTTCTCCTTCCTCCGCAAACCGAAGGCCAAGCCAAATTCCGGCCTACGCAACCGCGTACTGACGGCTGCAGAAATCGCCGCTCAAGAGGAGCAAAAGCGCAAGCTGGCGGAACAACAAGCCAAAGCGGCTTCCCGCAAAAAAGCCCAACGTACCGCCAAGGCCGCCAAACCGCGCAACCGCATCCTGACGGAAGGCGAGTCGGCTACCACCGGCGCTCGCCCAACACGCACCCGCTGGTTCAAACGCCGCAAGCAACGCAGCCCACAAGAGCGCGCCGCGCGCCGCACACAGAATTCGATCGGCCCCATTGTTCGGGACATCCTAAGCGGCGAATTCCTGACCCGCGAAGGCGTGACCCGCCACATCCCCTACCTCATCTTCGTGAGCGTCCTGTTCATCGCCTACATCGCCATGGGCTACCAGTTTGAGCGATTGGAACGCGAAAAACTTCAAACCAAGCGCCAACTCGAAGAACTCAGCGCTGAGTACAAGACCCTCAAGGCCGAATTCGAAACCCAGCTCCAGCAGAGCACGGTCGAACAAAACATTGCCGAGTTGGGCCTACGCCAGAATGTCGAACCCCCGTTCCTGCTGGAATATCAATCCGTTGAGCCATGAAAAACCAACGGGAATTCAGCAACCGCACCTGGCTTTCATTCGGACTGTTCGTGGTCTTGGGACTGGCCATTTTTGGGCGCATCCTGTGGATCCAAGGAGCGGAACACGAACAATGGAACGCCATTGGCGAGCGGTTTGAGTCGAGCGTCCAATCCATCGCTCCTGCGCGCGGACAGATTTACGCCGCCAACGGAAGTGTCTTGGCGACTTCAGTACCCGTCTTTGAGGTGCGGTGGGACAGCAAAAGCGAAGCCATCAATTGGGACACTTTCGACCGCGAACTCGACGACTTGTGCGCTGGGCTGAGCGAAGTGCTGGGCGACAAAAGCCCCGCTGGATATCGGGAAATCTTACGCAACGGACGCAATATGGGCCGCCGGAATACTCTCGTCGCACGCCGCGTTTCATACATCAAGCAAAAGCAACTGGTCGAGCTGCCCTTCATCCGACGTGGCCGGTTCAAGAGTGGCTTCACCTTCGCGCGCATCGAGCAGCGCCGAAAGCCGTTTGGCGACTTGGCCGGCCGAACCATCGGCATCGACCGCGATGAAAACCGGGTCGGCTTGGAGGCCAGCTGGAACGATGAGCTCGCCGGCGTGACCGGTCGCCAGCTGCAACGCCGCGTGGCCGGAGGGCAATGGATGCCCGTCTCGGATGACTACATCGTCGAGCCCGTGGCTGGGTACGACGTCATCAGCAGCATCGACATGCATTTGCAGGACGTCGCGAGCAATGCCCTTCATCGACAGCTCCAAGAACACGACGCCGCGTGGGGCACCGTCATTCTGATGGAGGTGGCGACAGGCAAAATCCGCGCCATGGCCAACTTGACCCGGACCCAAGAAGGCACGGACGACACCCCATCGGTGTACGAAGAGTCCTTCAACCACGCCATTGGCACGGCCGTAGAACCAGGATCCACCTTCAAATTGGCGTCCTTGATTACTGCCATGGAAAGCGGTGGCGTGAAACCCGACGATGAAATCGACACAGGCAATGGCGTCGTTTCGTTCTACGGCAGACGCATGTCGGATTCCAACGCCGATAAAGGCGGGCACGGCATCCTGACCACCGAGGAGATTTTCGAGGTCAGTTCGAACGTCGGTACCGCCCTCACGTTAAAAGGCGCATTCGGGGAGGAACCGCAAGCGTTTTTGGACGGCCTGCAGCGGTTGGGCGTGCATGAACCCACCGGCATTCGCCTCGTCGGCGAATCGCAGCCGCAAGTCTACACGGAGGTGGGAAGCGGCCGTTGGTCAGGGCTTTCGCTGACGCAAATGTCCATCGGCTATGAGGTGACACAGACCCCGCTCCATATCCTGAACCTCTACAATGCCATCGCCAACGGCGGCACCCTCATGCGTCCTCAATTGGTCGAGCGGTTGGAATCAAACGGGTCGGTCGTCCGCACCATCGCACCCGAAGTGGTGAAGCAACGCATTTGCTCGGCCACCACCCTCGAAGCCTGCCAGCGCATGATGCGCCGTGTGGCCGACCCGGAAGGCCATGGAACGGCCCAGTTCATTTTTGCCAAGAGCCCGTACACCGTCGCTGGCAAGACGGGCACGGCGCGCATTGCAGGACCGAACGGTTACGACGGGCGTTACCGCGCTTCGTTCGCTGGCTACTTCCCCGCCGAAGCTCCGCGCTACTCCTGCATCGTCATGATTGCCGACACCCGCAGCGGTGTGTACTACGGTTCGAGCATCGCCGGTCCGGTTTTCCGCGAATTGGCCAATAAGGTCTACGCCACCGACCCCACGTTCCACGAAAGCAGCCAAGGCCTGCTGACCGAAGCGCAACGCTTGCCGGGTGCGAAAGACGGAGCCCGAGAAGAATTGATCAGCCTGTACACCGCTTTCGGCCTGCCCTACACGGGGGACAACGCCAGCGACTGGGTGACCGTCACGACCGGCGACAGCGCTGCCGCCCTCACCCCCCGCGCCATTCAACCGTCGCACGTCCCGGATGTGCGCGGCATGGGGTTGCGTGATGCGCTCTACCTACTCGAAAACGCTGGGCTGCAGGTACAAACCAAAGGATCGGGCACCGTGCGACGGCAAAGCTTGGCGCCGGGGTCCGCCATCAACCGCACTCGATCTATCACCATCGAATTGTCTTGAACGCATGAAACTCCTGAAAGAAATCCTCTATGGCACGCGCATCCAAGACATCTTGGGCAACACCCATGTGGCCATTGAGGACCTAGCGTTTGACAGCCGCAAGGTGAAGGCCTTCAGTTTATTTGTCGCCATTCCCGGCGTTAGTGTTGACGGACATGACTTCATCGAACAAGCGGCCGCCCAAGGCGCAACGGCGATTGTCTGCGAGCGCCTGCCCGAGCAACGCGCCGAGCACATCACCTACGTCCGGGTCATGGACGCGCGGATTGCATTGGGCAACATCGCTTCGAAGTTTTACGACGACCCCAGTGCCTCGATGAAGGTGGTCGCAGTCACGGGAACCAATGGGAAAACTACAACGGTCAGCTTGCTCCACCGCTTGTTCCGTTCCATGGACCGCCGAGCCGGTATGCTTTCGACGGTTGAAAACCGCGTGCTCGACGAAGTTGTCCCGGCCAGCCACACCACGCCCGACGCCCTGCAGATGCAGCAGCTGTTCCGTCGCATGGCGGACGCCGGTTGCAAGTACGTTTTCATGGAAGCGAGTTCCCATAGCATCCACCAGCACCGCCTCGCAGGCACCAAGCTGGCCGGAGCTGTTTTCACGAATATCACGCACGACCACCTTGATTACCACGGGGACTTCAACGCCTACATCCAAGCCAAGAAAGGCCTCTTTGACTTGGTCAGTGCGGACGCTTTTGCCCTCTACAACCAAGACGATTCGCACGGTCCCGACATGGTACTGGATTGCAAAGGGCGCGTCAAAGACTACGCCTTGACCTCCATGGCAGACTACCGCGGGCGGGTGGTGGAGAATACCCTCGAGGGTTTGCAGCTGCACCTCAATGGCCACGACCTCTACAGCCAATTGATTGGCGATTTCAATGCCTACAACCTATTGGCCGTGTATGCGGTCGGTGTGGAATTGGGCATGGACCAACTCGACGTACTCACGCACCTGTCGCTCCTCAAGCCGCCAGCTGGTCGTTTCGAGCGCGTGCAAGCTTCCGAGGGCATCACGGCCATTGTGGATTACGCGCACACGCCCGATGCCTTGGACAACGTGCTGAAGACCATCGAGACCTTCCGAGCCGGCGAGACGCAGGTCATCACGGTGGTCGGTTGCGGCGGCAACCGCGACAAAACCAAGCGGCCCGTCATGGCTCGCGTAGCTGCGCAATGGAGCGACCGGGTGTTCCTCACCTCGGACAACCCTCGCGACGAAGAGCCTGATGCCATCATCAATGACATGCGCGCAGGCCTTGACCCCATTGATGCGAAGAAATGCATCGCCATTACCGACCGACGCGAGGCCATTCGCATGGCCGCCCAACTCGCCGGGGAAGGCGACATCGTCCTGGTGGCCGGAAAAGGCCACGAGACCTACCAAGAGATCAAAGGCGTCCGCCACGATTTCGATGACCGCGAAGAACTCCTGAACGCTTTTAACACCGCCTGATGCTGTACCACCTCTTCACCTACCTCGATTCCGTGATGGACGTGCCTGGCGCAGGCCTGTTCCAGTACATCTCATTCCGCGCGGGCATGAGCCTGATCACGTCGTTGGTCATTGGCATCCTATTCGGCAAGCGCATCATCGAATGGCTGCAGCTGAAGCAGGTGGGTGAAATCGTGCGCGACCTCGGGTTGGAAGGCCAAATGAACAAGCAAGGCACCCCGACCATGGGCGGCCTCATCATCCTCGCGGCCATTCTAATTCCGACGTTGCTGTTTGCCGACTTGACCAACATCTACACCCAAATGATGCTGCTCGTCACGGTGTGGCTGGGCGCCATCGGCTTCATCGACGACTACATCAAGGTCTTCAAGAAAAACAAAGAAGGACTCGCGGGACGCTTCAAGGTCATCGGCCAAGTCGGCGTGGGCATCATCGTAGGCTCCATCATGTGGTGGCACCCCGACGTGACCATCAAGGACCCCGCCGATCGGGAATATTCCGGTCAAGTTGTCGAAATGACGGCGACCGACGGGACTGTTTTTGAGGTGTTTGAAGCCGACAGCGGCCTCCCCATTTGGGAAGCGAAAAAGTCCTCCGAAACCACCGTGCCGTTCATGAAGGACAACAGCTTCGATTACGAGCGCTTGGTGGCCTGGATGGGCGACTGGGCTGCGGGGTGGGGCTGGTTGGTATTCATTCCCTTGGTCATCCTGATTGTCACAGCGGTAAGCAACGGCGCCAACCTCACGGACGGCATCGACGGCTTGGCCACCGGCAGCAGCGCCATCATCGGTTTGGGCTTGGCAGTTTTGGCCTACGTGGGTTCCAACATCGTCACAGCGGATTACCTCAACATCCACTACATCCCCCGCTCGGAGGAGTTAGTGGTCTTCATCGCCGCCTTTGTGGGCGGGTGCATCGCCTTCCTGTGGTACAACGCCTTCCCGGCGCAAGTCTTCATGGGTGATACCGGAAGCTTGGCGTTGGGCGGCATCATCGCTGCATTTGCCATTGCCATCCGCAAAGAGCTCCTCTTGCCGGTGCTGTGTGGAATCTTTCTGATTGAAAACCTGTCGGTCGTGCTGCAGGTCGGGTGGTTCAAATACACCAAACGCAAGACCGGTGAAGGCCGGCGCATCTTCTTGATGGCGCCGCTTCACCACCACTACCAGAAGCAAAACATCCCCGAGTCCAAAATCACCGCACGGTTCTGGATCGTCGGTATCCTCTTGGCCGTTGTCACCATCGTCACCCTGAAAGTTCGATAACCCCATGTCCCACCCCATCGTACCCATACTCGGAGCAGGCGAAAGCGGCACAGGTGCTGCCCTGCTCGCGGTGCGCCAGGGTTTGCAGCCGTGGGTCAGCGACGCGGGTGCTGTATCGGCTGACCGTGCCGCCGAGTTGGACGCCGCCGGCGTGGAATGGGAAGCCAACGGACACGACGAGGCACGTGTACTCGACGCTACTGCAGCTGGTGCCCCGGTCATCAAAAGCCCGGGCATCCCCGAAACCGCTCCGCTCGTGGAGCGCGTCAAGGCGGCCGGCGGGGAGCTCATCAGCGAAATTGAATTTGCCAGCCGATACGCACGCACCGACGGACAACGCGTCATCGCCGTAACCGGTTCCAACGGCAAAACCACCACCACAGCCCTCATCGCGGCGTTATTCGAAGACACCGGTTGCAACGTGGCGTGCGTGGGGAACATCGGCAAGAGCTGGGCACGCGATTTGAGCGAACGCCAGCGTCCCGCCGATTACCAAGTGGTGGAGGTGAGCAGTTTTCAGTTGGACGGGGTCAACTCCTTCCGACCGGACGTCGCGGTGCTCCTCAATATCACCCCGGACCACCTCGACCGGTACAACAACGACATCGAACAATACGCCGATTCCAAGTGGCGCATTGCTTCTCACCAAACCGACTCGGACCTCCTCGTCCTCAACGCCGACGACCCGCTGTCCATGGCCCGCTGGAAACGTGCCGAGGCTGCGGGCACGCTTGCCGCTCGCGTGGTGGCCGTGTCCACCGGACAGACCGAATCTCAATTGCAAAACAACCTGGCCGAACACGGCCTCCATCCTTGGGGAACGGCCTCGGTCGACACCCCGGATCAACCCAACGAATTCACAATCAATATTCCTCATCAAAACCCATTTACCATGACCATCCAAGAATTGGCATTGCAGGGCAAACACAACCTGTACAACAGCATGGCAGCCAGCGTCGCTGCCCGCGCACTGGAACTCCGCAAAGAAGGCATCCGCGACAGCCTCGCGCAATTTGACGCCATCGAGCACCGCATGGAGTTTGTCGTCGAGACCAACGGCATCACGTTTGTCAACGACTGAAAAGCCACCAACGTCAACAGTGCCTGGTACGCACTCGAAAGCACCGAAGGGCCGATCATCTGGATCGCTGGTGGTGTAGACAAAGGCAACGACTACACGTCCCTGTTGCACCTCGTTACGGCCAAGGTCGACCACCTCATTTGCCTCGGCAAAAACAACAAAAAGCTCATCGACGCCTTCGGCGACCGAGTGGAGAGCTGCCACAAGGTAAGCACCGCAGCCGAAGCCGTTCAGCTGGCCTACCAATTGGGCACACCTGGCCACACAGCCCTGTTATCTCCGGCGTGTGCGAGCTTTGATCTGTTCGGCTCGTACGAAGAACGCGGACGCGAATTCAAGGCGGCGGTACGCAACCTCTGAACATGTCCGACGGGAGCAGCATGAACCTGCACCGGCGCATTGGCGCTTGGTTGGAAGGGGACAAGGTCATCTGGATGGTCACCTTGATCCTCAGCCTATTATCGCTGTTGGCGGTATACAGCGCCATTTCGTCGTTGGCGTATAAGTCGGACGGCGGTTCATTGCGTTTCCTGTTCAAACAAGGTGTCATGCTCGCCCTCGGGTGGGGTGTCATGCTCCTCATTCACAAGGTCAACTTCCGGTACTTCTCCCGGATTTCCCAGGTGCTTATCTGGGTGGCCGCCGTCCTGCTGGTGTTGACCCTGGCATTTGGGGCGGACATCAACGACGCCAAACGCTGGCTGCGCATACCCTTCGTGGGGCTGACGCTGCAGACGTCCGATTTTGCCAAGGTGGTATTGGTGACGTATGTGGCGCGGGAATTGAACAACCGGCGCACGCAATTGCACGACTTCCGGGCAGGTGTCTTGCCGATTTTGATCCCCATTGGAATCATCTGCGGGCTCATCCTGCCGGCCGACTTTTCGACCGCTGCGCTGCTCGGTGTGGTGTGCGTGGGCATGCTGTTCATTGGCGGTGTGCCATGGCGGCACATGGCGCGCATAACGGGGATCGGCGTGCTGGGGCTCGTGCTGCTATACGGCATCGGCAAGGCCGTGCCGGAGGCGCTGCCGCGTTTCGGAACGTGGGCCGGGCGATTGGAACGTTTTGCCGGGTTAGGAGCCGCTGAGGAAGGCGATGCCTTGGAATACCAAATCGAACTGGCCCAAGTGGCCATCAACCGGGGCGGCCTGCTGCCAACAGGACCGGGAACCGGAACTTCCCGCAACTTTTTACCCCATCCCTATTCGGACATGATTTACGCCTTCATCATTGAGGAATGGGGGGCGGTCATCGGCGGATTGGGGCTGGTGCTGGCGTATTTGATCCTGCTGTACCGAACCATGCGCACAGCGACACGCTGTCCGCGGCATTTTGGTGGATTGCTCGCGATGGGCTTGGGCTTCATGCTGGTCTTCCAAGCCATGATCAATATGGCCGTTGCGGTTCGGCTGTTTCCCACGACCGGGCAACCCTTGCCCATGGTCTCCTACGGCGGAACTTCCATGATTTTCACCTGCCTCGCCATTGGCATGATTTTGGCCGTATCCCGGTCCGTGACCGATCCCGATAATTGGGAAAAATCCCCCAAGAAAACGCGGCCTACGGGCAACAGAATCGTCCGTGAACCCCAACCCCATGGCTGACTCTCCGCACCCCCTCAACCGCGTTATTGTCTCCGGAGGGGGAACGGGTGGCCACATCCACCCTGCCTTGGCCATTGCTGACGAAATCAAGCGTCGGCATCCACAGTGCGACATCCTGTTTGTGGGCGCCAAAGGCCGGATGGAAATGGAAAAAGTGCCCGCCGCGGGGTATGCCATCAAGGGGCTTTGGATCACCGGGGTCGACCGCAACTGGCGCAGCCTGCGCAACTGGTTGTTTCCATTCAAACTGATCAGCTCCCTGTGGAAAGCCCGCCGCATCCTCCGCCGCTTTCGGCCGGAATTGGTCGTTGGCGTGGGCGGATTTGCCAGCGGGCCGGTGCTTCACCAAGCCGCGCAGATGGGCATTCCCACCGCCATTCAAGAACAAAACTCATTCCCCGGCATCACCAACCGGTTATTGGCGAAGCGCGTCGGGTTGATCTGTACCGGATTCCCTGGGCTGGAGCGTTGGTTTCCAGCGGACCGCATCGTGGAGACGGGAAATCCGTTACGGATGCAGGTGCTCGATGCCATTTCTGACCACGGACAATCCACCGAGGCCGCATGGAAGCACTTTGAATTTGACGAAAGCCGTCCAGTGGTGTTTGTCATGGGCGGTAGCCTCGGTGCGGCTTCCATGAATGCCGCGGTCTGCCGCATGGTCGAAGGATCGACGGAGGCCTTGCCGTTTGACCTCATCTGGCAAACCGGCGCCCGGTACCACGATTCAATGCGCACGCGCATGCAAACCTGGCCTGAAGGTGTGCAAGTAGGCATCCGTTGTTTGGGCTTCATCGACCGCATGGACCTCGCATATCGCTGCGCCACGGTCATCGCCAGCCGCGCCGGCGCCATGTCCATTGCCGAATTGGCTTTGGTGGGCAAGCCCACCATCCTCGTTCCCTCCCCTGTGGTCGCCGAAGATCACCAGACGAAAAATGCCCGCTCCCTCAGCGACCGCGATGGAGCCATTCTGCTCCCAGATTCTGAGGTGGTTGACGGCCTGGAGGCCGCAATTGTGGGTCTGTTAGAGGATTCAGACCGAGCAAAATCCCTGCAAACCAATCTCCTCAACGCCGCACGTCCAGAAGCAGCCAACGACGTTGTCAGCGAATTGGAAAAGCTCTTATGACCGGCACCTCACACGCGTACTTCATCGGAATCGGCGGCATTGGTATGAGCGCCATTGCACGCTACCTCCATGCCGAGGGGGTGGCCGTGGCCGGGTACGATCGCACGGATTCGGAGCTCATCTCACAATTGAAGGCTTCCAGCATGTCCATCAGCGCAGGAGCATCCGAGGCCGAGGCCTTGGCGCATTTCAATCGCTGGTTGGACGAAGTACCCCACGAGCGAGCCCTTGTCGTTCGAACGCCGGCTGTCCCCGACAATTTCCCCGTGTTAGTTCGCGCCCGCGAAAGCGGCTGCCGCTTGGGCAAGCGCAGCGAGGTGCTCGGCTGGCTCACCGAAAACGCGCCCACCTTGGCCGTAGCCGGCACCCACGGCAAGACCACGACTTCTGCTTTGCTTGCGCATCTGATGAACGGACAGCCTTCTGGATATCGGGCTTTCATCGGCGGCATCCTGGTGGGAACGCAATCGAACACCGTGTGGTCACCGAATGCCGAATGGACCGTGGTCGAGGCGGACGAATTTGACCGGAGCTTTCTGCACCTCCATCCAACCCATGCGGCGATCACAAGCGCCGACCCCGACCACCTCGACGTATACGGCGACGTGGCATCGTTTCATGAGGGGTTCAAGGCCTTTGCGGAACGCATCAGCGGCACGCTGTTCCTGGAGGCCGACGTCCACATTGAAGGCGTCACAGGCAAGCGGTACGGCGTAACCACTTCGCGGCAGGAGGCGGAAGCCTGGCACGCGGTAGCCACCGCCCTGCGTATCGAAGACGGCTGGTTGACCGGCGATGTCTGGATCGGCGGGGGCTGGTACGAAGGTGTGCGCTTTCCCCTTGCCGGGGTGCACAATGTGAAAAATGCATTGGCAGCTGTGTGCCTCGCGGAAGCAGCGGGCGCAGCTGTGGAAGCGTGTCTACAGCGGCTCGGTACGTTCCAAGGCATTGAACGGCGATTTGCTTACCACGTCCGGGCAGATCACGGCATTTACATCGACGACTACGCCCACCATCCGGTGGAATTGGAAGCGGCCATCGCGGCAGTGCGGTTGCACCACCCGGGGCGGGAAATCACGGGGGTTTTCCAGCCGCACTTGTTTACGAGAACGCGGGATAACCTGGTCGAATTTGGTCGGGCCTTGGCCCAATTGGACCGCGTGTTTTTGTTGCCCATCTACCCAGCGCGTGAAGCGCCCATCCCGGGAATCGATTCACAAGCCCTATTTGAAAACATCCCCCACCCCCACAAATACCTCATCGAATCGCATCAGATATTCGATAACCTAAAGGCGTACCCTCCCGACGTGCTGATGACCCTAGGGGCTGGCGACATCGACCGATGCGTTCAACCCCTCGCCCAATGGCTCAAGGAGGACCCCCATAGATTCAAAGCTTGCACCTGAACACACCATGATTCGAAACATCCTCTCCATCGCCTCAGCCGTTTTGTTGATTTCCGGCAGTGGAGCCTTGGTTGGGTTTTCAGTGGAGCGCGAGTCGAACGCTCGGTACACAGGTTTGGAAGTCGACGTCGTCGAAATCGATGGGATGTTTTTTGTAGACGCCGCGGGAGTTCGCGACCGCATTTACGCTAACGACAGCATTGCCGGAACCTTCGTCGCGGATTTATCTCTTCACGACGTAGAGCGCTGGGTGCGTGACATCCCCGCCATCGATGGGGTTGAGATTTACCCTGGCTTGAACCGCACGCTGCACGTGCAAGTCACCCAACGCAAGCCGCTGGCTCGGGTGCACACGTCCGAGAACGAGCCGGACTTCTACATCGACGAGGAAGGTGAACTGCTTCCGCTCTCACCTTACTACACGGCGCGGGTCCCGATCATTCACGCGCCTTCATTCGAGGCCGCGTCTGAAGCATTTGGCTTGGTCCAGGCCACCGCAAACAATCCACTCTGGTCGGCTTTTATCGATCAGATCGAAGTCAACGGCACCGGCACGCTCGATGTGGTGCCTCGGATTGGAGCGGCGCGCATTGCGTTTGGCGACGCCCGGCAACTTGAAGATAAACTGAACAAACTCCTTGTATTCTACACCGAACACGTCGAACGGGGCAACCTGAACGTCTACAAGCGCATCGACTTGACCTATGCGGGTCAAGTAGTCGCCCAACGGTATTACTAAGCAACCTCTAAGTCCATGGATTCTGCATCAAACAACCCAGAAAAAATCGTCGTTGGCCTTGACATAGGCACGACGAAAATCGCCTGCTTTGTTGGGCGCCGCAATGAACACGGTAAAATCGAAATCCTCGGTTACGGGAAGAGCGAATCCGTCGGGGTGTCCCGCGGGGTCGTTGCGAACATTGAAAAAACCGTGGATTCTATCCGCACGGCCATTGAAGAAGCCAAGCGCACGTCCGGGACGGTATTTGTGGACGTGAACGTCGGCATTGCCGGCCAGCACATCAAAAGTCAGCAAACGCGAGGCCAACGCACCCGCGACAACCTCGAATCGGAAATCAGCCAAGTCGACATCGACGCGCTGATCCAGGACATGTACCGCCAGGTAATGCAGCCCGGCGAGGAAATTTTGCACGTACTGCCGCAGGAATACACCGTGGACAACGAGGGTGGAATCAAGGAGCCCGTGGGCATGAGTGGTATTCGTTTGGAAGCCAACTTCCACGTCATCATCGGCCAGATCGCTGCCATCCGTAACATCAACCGTTGCATCGAGAAAGCGGAACTCAATGTCGATCAATTGATCCTAGAGCCCCTCGCCTCTTCCGCGTCGGTCTTGAGCGCCGAAGAGCAAGAAGCCGGTGTGGCCTTGGTGGACATCGGCGGCGGCACCACCGATATCGCAATTTTCCAAGACGGCATTATCCGCCACACGGCGGTCATTCCGTTTGGTGGCAACGTGCTGACCGAAGACATCCGCCAAGGCTGCCAGATCATGAAGAAGCAAGCGGAGTTGCTGAAGCAGCGTTTCGGATCGGCCATCGCCACTGAAATGAAGGATAACGAGATTGTGTGCATCCCCGGCTTGCAGGGACGCAACCCGCGTGAAATCAGCCTGAAGAACCTCGCTAGCATCATCGAAGCGCGCATGACCGAAATCATCGAGCACGTGCATTTCGAAATCCGCAACTCCGGCTTCGCTGATCAGTTGATTGGCGGCGTGGTCTTGACGGGTGGCGGTTCGCAATTGCGCCACATTACCCAGCTCTTCCAATATGTGACGGGCATGGATTGCCGCGTGGGTTACCCAAGCGAGCACTTGGCCGAAGCACCGAACCAAGAGGTCACGGCTCCGAGTTTTGCCACCGGCGTCGGCCTTGTCATCAAAGGTTTTGACCGCATGGCCAGCAACGGCGATGCAATTACCGATGAAGCCGCCGGTTCAGAACGTATTGGCATCCTCGAACGCATGCGCAAATACTTCGTTGAAGACGAAGAAATTCAATAATCACAGGAACCCGAATTGAGATGAAAGATATGAGCACTCCCAACCCCTACCCGTCCCTCACCTCTCCGATTAAAGTCATCGGCGTAGGCGGTGGCGGTTCGAATGCGGTGAACACGATGTACGACCGCGGCATCCAAGGCGTGGATTTCATCGTGTGCAATACCGATGCCCAAGCCCTAGACGCAAGCCCGGTTCCTGTGAAAGTCCAGCTTGGCGCCACCCTCACGGGAGGCCAAGGCGCAGGTTCCCTTCCGGATGTTGGCCGCAACGCCGCCATTGAAACGCTGGAAGAAGTCAAAGAACTGATCGGCAACAAGACCAGCATGGTTTTCATCACCGCCGGAATGGGCGGTGGCACAGGGACCGGTGCAGCACCCGTAATCGCCCAAGCGGCCCGCGAGATGGACATCCTCACAGTGGGCATCGTTACTATACCATTCCAATTCGAAGGCCGTCGCCGCAGTGCGCAGGCCACCGAAGGACTGGAGAAAATGCGCGAAGCCGTCGATACGTTGCTCATCATTCGCAACGACAAGTTGCGTGAACTGTATGGCAATCTGACGATCCGAGCGGCCTTCAACAACGCCGATGAAATCCTTTGCACCGCCGCAAAAGGCATCGCGGAAGTGATCACGCTGACCGGTGAAATCAACGTCGACATTAATGACGTCAACACCGTCATGCGCAATTCGGGTCGGGCTATCATGGGTTCCGGCAAAGCGAGCGGCGAAGGCCGGGCGCGCACAGCAGTCACCGAAGCATTGGAATCACCCCTGCTCAACGATTGCGACATCACCGGCGCCAATTTTGTCCTGCTCAACATCACCTTCGGTACCGAAGAGATCCTCATGGATGAGATCATGGAAATCACGGATTTCATCCAAGACGCTGCTGGCCAATCCGCAGAGGTCATCTGGGGATACGGTGTGGACGAAAAATTGGATGAGGACCTGTGCGTAACGGTCATCGCTACCGGTTTCCAAGCACAAGATCAACTCGAATCCCCAGCCCAACCGAGGACAACAGTATTTACGTTGGAGGAAGAGCCCAAGGAAATCAAAGCACCCGTTCAGCCCACGCAGCATACGCAAGCACCTCCTGTTGAGGCGCTCTCAGAAGAAGAAATGCCTTACATCAAAGAAGTTGAGGCCACGGAGGAACCCGCTCCTGCGGTCACCGGTCAACTTTTCGACCTGATCACGGATGAAGCGGAGTCGGCAGAAACGCCAGAAGCAGAACCCGCTGCTGCGGACGACGCACCACCGGTAACCAGCGCCAACGGTGAACCGCCATCGGTCACCGTGTACACATTAGAGAGCGAACCGCTTCCTACGACCAGCGATGAACCCAATCTCGGTGGCATCCGATTCACGGAGACTCCTCCTTCGCAGCCCATCACACCGGTCCAACCTCCGGTGGAGCAGCCGTTGTCCCAAACACCGGACCTAGCACCGAACGCATCGCGCGAAGTAATCCAACCCGTGGTACGAACTGCCGATGGCGACCTGCAAGCGCGCAACCAGCGCATCTCACAGTTCACGCGCAAGCTCAAAACTCCTGGAGGTCTCGCGGATCTCGAAGCCGAGCCCGCCTACAAGCGCCGTCAAGTCATCCTCGACGACATCGACCACTCGTCGAAATCCCAAGTCAGCCGATTCACGCTGCACGAGGAAACGGACGAGGAAGGCGAACGCACCATTGAATTGCGCAACGACAACCCATTCCTGCACGACAACGTCGACTGAACATGAGCATGTACAGCACCATTTCGGATGGCATTAAAGACGCCATGCGCAATAAAGACCGCGAGCGGTTGGCCGCTTTGCGCGATGTGAAAAGCAAACTCATGCTAGAGGCATCCAAAACAGGAGCAGATGGTGACGACATCCCGAATGCGACCGTGCTAGCGATTCTAACCAAGCTCTCTAAACAACGCAGCGAAACCGCCGATCTCTATGCCGAGCAAGGACGCGCCGACCTCGAAGCAGAGGAACGAGCCCAGGCCGCGGTCATTGCTGAATTCTTGCCCCAACCCTTGACAGAAGTAGAAATTCAATCGGAGGTCGAAGCCATAATCGCCGAAACCGGTGCAGGGAGCATGGCCGACATGGGGAAGGTTATGGGCATCGCCTCCAGCCGCATGGCAGGCAAGGCCGACGGCAAGGTTATCGCCGGAATTGTGCGCTCCGCCTTGAACAGTTGAGTGCACCGCTTGTTAAATCGTTGAAATCAACACATATGAAGAATACATTCACCTGGGCTGCATGTGCTATAGCCATGGCGCTCGTCTCGTGCGGAACCCCCACGGAAGACAACACCTCAACCGAGGCGTCCAAAAAAGAAAAGCCACAAGAAAATAACCCCGTGCGCTTGACCGGTGGTCAATACACCATTGATTCCGCTGCAAGCACGGTCAACTGGAAAGGCACGGAAATCACCGGAGAATCGCATGTTGGCACAGTCGGGATTTACAAGGGTAACCTCGAAGTCATTGACGAAACCATTGCCAAGGCTTTTGTCTCAATGGATATGAATACCATAGTGGTCACGGATGAAGATATGAGCGACCGCGCGAAAAAAAGGTTACTCGGTCACCTCAAATCGGAGGATTTCTTCGGTGTCGAAAAATTTCCTGATTCCCAAATGTTCATCGAAGGCGTTAAGGAAAAAGACGGTGTGCCCCATGTTTTTGGTAAGATTATCATTCGCCGTATCTCCCAGCCGATTCACTTCCCAGTTGCACTTAGCGAGGAAGATGGTACTATCACCGTGGATGCTTCCCTAACCTTTGACCGCTCCAAGCATGACGTCAAATTCCGTTCAGGAGCATTTCCTGACTTATTCCCAGACTTGGGCGATAAACTCATCAACGATGACATCGAACTCGACGTACACATTGTAGCAACCATGTAACGTCAAGTGAGAATTTGAAACCAAGGCCTGGGCTCGTCCCGGGCCTTTTTCGTTTCCACTAGGCCGAAAGGAATGCATACCTTCGTATGCGGCATGCGTTGGACCAACTACTTCATCCACCCCGGGGACAACCGGTACTACGTGTTTTCCTTTCGGGAAACAGTGCACGCTGAAGAATACGAGAAGATGCTGCGCACTGCCGAGATTCCATTCGAACGGCATGAAGAAGGGGAACAATGGCTTTTTGGTGTGCCCCGATCCCATTTCCGTGAAGCTCTGCGTTGCAACCACCTCGTGCACGCTCACCATCGCACCAAATTCATACCTGTAGCCGGCTTACGCTATACACTGCTCCTGATCACCGGAGCTGTACTTTTGATCGCGTTGGTCGGGGCGCTGAGCGGGACGGGATCGGCGCAGGAACGAACGCCCGAATGGGAACTCGGAGTGCGTACTGTTGCAGTCTTGCCCTTGGAAGCCGTCGGCTACGAGTCCATAGAAGCATTTGACGAGGGGCTCGCCCTGCAGTGGCAGCCAAAAGTGGGGAGCGGATTCGGGTTGGTTCTGCACCGGAATTTCAAAGGCAGCAGCTGGAGCATTGAAACCGGGCTCGAAACCTTGCGTATGCGATCCAATTGGGGCCTAGCGTTCGCCTCGGAGGTCAGCGGCGAAGAGACTTCGGACACGCTGTCCTTGCGGGCAGGGCGTTACCGCTTGCCGCTGCTGGCACAAACCAAGGTACCGTTGAACCAGCGGTGGGAATTGCTCGCCGGAGGTGGGGTGTGCGTGGACTTTTTGTTAAGCGACGTATTCACCACGGGGTACCAGCAAATTGGGACCGTCTACCACGAATACCAGGTTGAAGAAAACAGGCAACGGCGGTGGGGAACGCCCTTACGCGCTGAGATCGGTACGCTCTACCGACCGGCGGATACCGAAAAGTTCGGGCTTTACGTCGGGTTCATCTGGTGGCGGGAATGGTCAACCAACCGATGGGGTGAAGCGCAATGGGAGCGCGACCTCGAAAAAGCCAACGTTCGGCTCTTCATGCCCCAAGCTGGATTTGCCCTAGAGTTCCGGATCATCCTGCCTCAGTAGCAGGAGTCAATGTCACTCGTTCCAATTGGTCACATACTCCAATGGCTTCCGGTGGCTCTTTGGCCATGCGCCATGCTCTGGGTAACCCATGTAGAATATCCCCAGAACCTCGCCATTATCTGGTAAACCGACAAACGCCTTGACCTCTGGAAGCTGCAAAAACTTCGGTGTGGACCAAAACCCACCGATGCCGTGAGCAGTGCAAGTCAAGTACATATTCTGCGCAGCACAGGCCACGGCCATGCGCTCATCTTCGATGGAGATTCGTCCGTTGGGGTCTGGTTCCAAGCCCAACACCACCAGCGCAGTCACTCTTTCGCCTCGTGCCTCCAGCTTAGCCACCTTGCTTGGCGATGCTTGTTCCCCCGCGTTCTGAGCATACCATTCAGCAAGTTTGGGTCCGATGCGTTTCATCCCCTCCCCTACGTATGCCTTGAAACGCCACGGCTGGGTCAAGCCGTGAGTCGGTGCCCACGTAGCATTGGTCAGGACCTGCTCAACAATTTCCTTATGCACCTTGCGTGACGAGTAGCGCTCGGGACTGATGCTGCGGCGATCCCGCAGCAATTCGGTAGTTTCGGAAAGGTTGTGGCGCATGGTGAAATGAATGTGAAGCAAAGGTACAGTACCGCTTGAGTAAGGCCTGTCCTTTGACGTATTTTCGGGCATGCGTAGCATACTCATCTTCTTGGCTGTCCTTGGCGGCCTCACCCATCTTTCCCATGGACAAGCTCAGGAACACTCCCTGCAGCACCTCCAGCACACCGGCGACAGCACCTTCATCCGAGCGATCTATGATGAAGCCCTTGCCCGCGGAGAGACGCATGAGAACTTGCGTCAGTTGACCCAAGACATTGGCCATCGCCTGAGCGGTTCACAAAGTGCCTTTGATGCGATGCATTGGGGCCAAGGCGTGCTCAAACGGTACAATGCCGATTCCGTCTGGGTCATGCCCGTAATGGTCCCAAGTTGGACAAGGGGAACTGTGGCGCAAGCCACGGCCATCATTAATGGGGAGGAGCATCCGCTGCGCGTCACAGCGCTCGGCGGATCAGTTAGCACCCCGAACGACCAACCCCTGCGCGCCCGCCTTGTTCACGTCAAATCGTTGGAACAGCTAAGCCAATTGCCACCAGACGAAGTGGAAGGGCGGATTGTGCTGTTCAATCGCCCCATGGATCCCGTGCTCATCAACACCGGAGCCGCCTATGGGGGCGCCGTGGATCAGCGCGGCCGTGGCGCCATCGCTGCGGCGAAGGCCGGTGCCGTTGGCGCACTGGTCCGCTCCATGACCCACGCATTGGATACGTTGCCGCACACCGGTGCCATGTACTACGAAGAAGGCACCGACAGCGTCCCAAGTGCCGCCATTTCAACGTTAGACGCCAGCTGGCTTGCGAATCAGCTCAAAGCGAACCCGGACTTGGAAGTGGTGCTGGAAATGAACTGCCGAGCATTACCCGACGTGGAACAAGGTAATGTCATCGGCGAATGGCGCGGAAGCGAGTTGCCCGATGAAATCATCACGCTAGGTGGTCACCTCGACTCCTGGGACATCGGGGAAGGCGCCCACGACGACGGCGCAGGCATTGTGCACACACTCGAAGTCTTACGCATCTTAAAGGCGCTCGAATACACCCCACGACGAACCATTCGATTCGTTTTGTTCATCAATGAAGAAAACGGCAACCGCGGCGGTAAGACCTACGCTGCGCAAGCCAAAGAAGACCACGCCACTTCGAGCAAACGGTACGTCGCAGCGCTCGAATCAGATGCCGGGGGATTTGTCCCCAGAGGATTCCGTATTGATGCCAGCGACGAAGCCACAGCATTGATCAAGTCATGGAACTCGTTGTTTGACCCTTACAATGTTCATCGGTTTCGACGCGGGGGTGCCGGTGTGGACATTGGACCATTGAAGGCATTGGAACCCCGGCCGGCGATGATGGGATTGAGTCCGGACGGACAGCGGTATTTTGATTTTCACCACAGCTCGCAAGATATCTTTGAGAACGTGCACAAGCGCGAGCTAGAACTCGGAGCCGCCACCTTCGCTACTGCAGTCTACATGCTCGACCAGCACCTGCCTACTCCGGGCACATTTGATTGAAGTTAACAAGGAAGATAAGCAGGTCGGCAATGGTCACCGTACCGCTGTTGTCGAAATCAGAAGGGCAAGAGGAATCTGCAACACACATTTCGAGAGCATCGTCCCAAACCGTTCCCGGTCCGCACGTCGCCGGACTGGCGTAGCAGCCGAACGTACATGAACCGTCGTCCAAGGTCGCTGCTGAAGAATAATTGCATGCTTCTTCATACGTACATCCGGGACAGAGGTCTCCGGTTTCACATGGGTCTACTGTTTGTTCCCAAAGATGCACGGCTGTTCCGTCCTCTTTCAGCGCCCAGTGGGCGTCCACCGCTAAGTTGCTGTGGGATGTCACAATGCCGCTTGGCCATTGCACCTCTACGGAAAGGATGGAGGCCGTTTCGCCCAGTCCGAAACTTTCCCATCGGCTGTTTTGGCCGAGGTAATTCTCTCCGGCATATGTTGTTCGCAATTGGGAAGGCCCCGTGGTCGGATGCATGATAATTTTGGCTCCTGTGCCGTCTCGGTTGCTTACTGTGCCTTCTAAGTGGACTTTGATCCAATGATTATTATTCGGTGTCCCCCGCAAAACTTGGGCAAAATGGCCCACGCAGTGCGAGACGAGGTCTGGGAAGCCATCGCGGTCGTAATCACCCGTTGCCGTGGAAAAAGATAGGGTGCTTTCGGTTTGAAACAAGGCCTCTTCCGAAGCGGCAAAAATGCCACCCGTATTGTAAAAAAAAGCATCTGGTACATCTGGAAACATCTCAAGGATAGCCGGATAATTCGTGAAAACACTATAGCTGCTGGCTACGTGGAGGTCTTCCCATCCGTCGTTATCGACATCGAGCCAATTCGCTGCCCAGCAGGTCGCATCCACTTGCAAATCGTTCATTGGCTCATTACCATTTAAATCTTCTGTGCCGAAAAACCCAAACCCATCATTGATCATTAGCCAATTCAAATCGCCGGGAAACGCTGTCAAATAAACGTCGGGGTCTAAGTCGTTATCAAAGTCACCGACCGAAGAAGACATGCAATTAATCCCAATATCAAGTCCAATTTGCTCCGCCTTTTCGACGAACAAAAATATCGCCCCGTCAGGCTGCTGCTCGTACCAATAATTCGCGTATTGCGGACGATCTCGAATGACATGTAAGTCGAGCAAATTATTGCCGTCGAAATCTGTCCATTGGCCTTGGAAGGACTGCACTCCACTTTCGATTAGCCCGGCAGCAGCAGCCACTTCAGTAAACGTTCCATCGCCATTGTTCGCGTAGAGTTCATTTTGTTGGTTTGTATCACCAGGGCCTGCGTAATTGCTGACGAATAAGTCAAGGTAGCCGTCGTTATTGTAATCTCCAAAACACGCCCCAAAACTCTTGAATTCTGACTGAGATAGTCCTGATGTCGTGCTGACGTCCTGCAGGAATCCATCCCCATTGTTTAGGTAAAGCTTGTTCGCGGCGTGCCGGTACGATACAAACAAATCCTGATCGCCATCATTATCGACGTCACCCCAAAGCACCATTTTAGCCTCCTCCTCGTAGTCGCTTAACCCAAAATCTACCTCAACAAAACCCGATTCATCACCTGTACCGGCATAGAATTTCAGATTGCCTTCGTGATGTGCAAAGGTCAAGTCATCGATGTAATCGCCATTGAAATCGGCAAAACTGACACCCGCACCTAAGAACCCGCCATAGTGATGGGTCGCAAGGGACAACTGATTACTTACATCGGTAAATTGTGCATAGCCTCCGAAAGCCAGAATGGTCGCCCCTATGAAAGAAACAGTCTTCCTAATTACTCCCGACAATCGGGCGCGACCCTTCATCCGATAGAGCAACGTCCACCAGTTGCCATTTGAAGCAAATTGAAAGGTACGATTCATGTGGAAACCTTCAGAGGAGCGGTTTCAAGACAGTGATTAATTAAATATAACGCGGAAGCACATCAATTCCAATATGGCTCTTTGCGAACGTCTTCAGTCGGGGCAGGGAACTCCAAAGGCTTGCAGTAAAAGCAACAAATCTTCCACGCCGACCATTTCATCACCATTCAGATCAGCCGAACACGACGGCACACATCGAGCTATCGCCGCATCCCATATCAACCCATCTCCGCAGACCCATTGCTGAATCAGGCATGAAAAGTCACATGAACCATCCTCTTCGTTGGCGCTGCTGTCGAAATTGCAAGCCTCTGGGTACGTGCATCCAGAGCAAGCGCCCAATGCACACGGATTCAGCCCGGACTCCCCTTCCACAAAGACAAGACTTTGGTTAGGTTGCAGATTGTAGAACTTATCGAGAATACCGGAGGGCCAATGCACTGTGATGCTGTCAATGCCGGTCGCAAGACCTAATCCAAAGTGCTCCCAACGGCTGTTTTGACCTAAATAATTCTCTCCGCATGTGGTCATGTGGTACCCTAGCAGACCATTTCGGTACACGCGGATCTTCGCTCCGATGCCGTCCCGGTTGCTAACTGTGCCTTCAAGCCTGATTTTGACCCACCGGTTATCGTTAGGGATGGCTTTTAACACTTGGGCGTATACTCCCACGTGGTTATTAACCAAATCTGGGAATCCGTCTAGGTTATAATCACCTGTTACCGCCGCAAACGATAAGGCTGCTGCATCAAAGAACCCAGAGTTTTCTTCGTAAAAAATACCTCCCTCGTTGTTGAAGAATTTGTCGGGTATAGAAGGGTAACTCTCGAAAACTCCTGGCCATATCGTGTAGGTCGAAAATCCGGTGCATACGTGCAGGTCCTCCCAGCCATCGTTATCCATGTCAAACCACGTACCCGCCCAGCTAGTAAGATTGACAGTTAAGCTATCCCCTTCGACAGGTTCGTGCAATTCGAACACCCCTGTCCCATCATTCACGACGAAGTGGTTGCCTTCAAACATCCCTGCGGAAATGTACAAGTCTTGGTCGTTATCTCGGTCAAAATCCGTGGTCGCCGTGCACATGGCATTGATGGAATAATCCAATCCCATATTGGGCGCATCGTTGAAGAAGTTACCGTCCTCCGTCTGCTTGTAATACTTGTTCTCGAAACACAATCGATCCCTAATGAGATTCAAATCCAACAAACCGTCCTCATCGAAGTCCACCCATTGGCCCTGAAAATTCTGAAGCAGAGGTTCCCCCATCGGAAAATCAAAAGTGACCTCTTCAAAATTCCCGCTACCCAGATTACGATAAAATTCGTTGAACGGCGGATCTTGGCCGCTGACGTAGTTAGCAATAAAAAGATCGAGCAGTCCATCATTGTCGTAATCACCGAAGCACGCACCATAGCTACGTCGAATAGTTTGGTCAATGCCGCATTCGGCGCTCACATCCGTCATAACGAGGTCCCCTTGATTGATGTAGAGCTTATTAGCCGCTAATCGGTACGTGATGAATAAGTCTTGGTCTCCATCGTTGTCGATGTCCGCCCAAAGTATGCACTTAGCTTCGTGTGGGTAGTAGGGCAGCTCCATATCGTGTGGAGTGAACCCTACTCCATCGCCTAAGTAAAATTGCAGTTCGCCCAAATGGTGGGCAATGCTCAAATCGTCCAGTCCATCGCCGTTGAAGTCCGCCATGCTCAGGCCAGCTCCTAGGTAACCACCCGTGTGGTCCGTCCAAATGTCCAGCTCATTGCTCACGTCCACAAAAGGGGCTTGGGCTGCACTGTTCAACGCTGTGAGCATCCCCAATAGCGACATAGCCGCCAGCATCCTCCCTTGGGAGTGCTGAAACAAATTGAAGAGCGTCGCTATTTTTTGAGCATGCAGCATATGGAAACCAGTTTGGTTGCATTACTCACAGGTATATTAAAAATAACCCGTAATGCCAATATTTCCAACTGAAAGTCTCGAGCTACATCTTTAGGGGCAGAACGAAGCAAACGCACCAAGCATCACCAACAAATCGGCCACGTCCACCTGATTATCGCCGGTGAGATCGGCTGGGCAGGGACTTTCGCATTGGGCTGTCTCTAGATTCCAAATCAAGCCTGTACCGCACACCAAGTCGGCGATGAGGCAGGATAGATCACACGAACCATCATCGGTAGAGGCATCGGGGTCATAGTTGCACGCCCCTTGGTACGTACAACCCAAACAATTCGGCGCACATGAAATACCTTCGGTCAGTTCCAATGTGGCTTCCACCTCAACGTTGTACCACGTTTCCATGGACCCTTG
>CALGDB010000208.1 GCA_937884175.1 uncultured Flavobacteriales bacterium | reverse complement strand
TGATTAGAGAAGGGTCTGTGACGCCAGAATAACCCCATCCAGGATGAAGACCCTGAAACAGCTGCATTGCCGAGCAGAAGTGGATCAAAATCGGGTAAAAATCCGTCGGGTACGTTGCCTTCCGGTGCACCGCCAAAACCAATGCTGATTGAGTTTTTCGAATCGACATTGTACGTCAGATTCAAAGAAGGCCCGAAGGGGCTGATTGCCACTCCTGCTCCATACGAAGCAAATTCTTTATCGGTCGTTTCCTGCGCCGTGGCGACTGTGCATGCAGCAATTAAAATAGCTGCTGAAAAAAGAGCTGTAAATCTTTTCATAGAATTTGTTTTAGATGCTGCCAAGTTGGTCATTTCACGCCAGCAGCGATTGCGTTGCAATTCTACTTATTTACACACTTTTGTGATAAACATGACTGTCATGAAAATGTAAGATGCGTTTCTTCGCTCGCATGAAACGTATTTCCCTCATCGCCCTGCTCGCCGCTCTGGTTTCGTGCTCGATCAACGCGGATCGTCCTGCCCCGGCTACTCCCGATTCAGACGCCGTGCTCGCAGCGGTTCAACATACCTTCGACGGGCTGGCTGCACACG
Organism: uncultured Flavobacteriales bacterium; assembly: GCA_937884175.1. Lineage (GTDB taxonomy): Bacteria > Bacteroidota > Bacteroidia > Flavobacteriales_D > Sanyastnellaceae > UA16. Next base: position 1,785 of record CALGDB010000208.1, on the reverse strand, counting down.
ACAGCACGATGCTTGCTGCGGTCGTCCATCCTGATGCCAACTTCCAACGTTGGGGCACCGACTCCACGGGCACCTGGCGCACAGTCAACCTGAGCGGCGCCGCGTTCACGTCGCGTTTGGGCCAACCCGGACCGGCCTACCTCGAACGCACCTGGGAGGCCGAGATTCGTGTTGACGGGGATGTGGCCGTGTTCTCTGCGCCGTATGATTTTTGGGTCGAGCAGACCTGCAGCCATTGCGGCTACGACGCCATCACCTTGGTGCGCAGCGGAAACGTCGAATCTGACTTCCGCGGCTGGCGGATTGCATCATTGACGTACACGGTGGACGCTTCAGGAGAAGACGCCTGCCGGGAGCGGTTTGCGGGCATGCCGGCCTCACCGTTCCCCGCGGAGTAATATCGCGGCCAAAAAGTTGCAGGGATGGAGTTCTGCATAGTAATTTCGCCCCCTCTTTGGCCCCGTAGTTCAACTGGATAGAATATCAGATTTCGGCTCTGAGGGTTGGGGGTTCGAATCCTCCCGGGGTCACAAAAAAGCTCGATTGCACATGCGGTCGGGCTTTTTTTCTTTGGGTGCTACCTAAATTATATCCCATTCGCTTCGTGTGATGTGTATTGCTCAACTATCTCCGTAATATCAAGTCCCGATGAACTGAAGATCCAGCCCAAGAACCCTCGCGGTACATGAACCTTCAATCCTTGGGCAAGGAAAGGAACCGACTGAAAAACTTTCGTAAGTTGTACATTTTGAGCCTCATACTGCCAAAAGATCTGATTAACCTTTTCCCTACCTCGCATGAGAGATAACTTTACCCTCATCCTAGTCTTTTTGCTCGGACTCTACAGCCCTCTGCTCGCCCAAACGGAGGTCACCATTGACAACTATTCGGTGAATCTGTACGGTCAAGTCCAACTTTCGATTCAGGGAAGCGCCGACAAATATTACATCCTTGAGGCTCAGCACAGTAATGATTTCGAGTGGCCTGCGTCAATTACCATGGGGTCAGAAGGGACCATGGTAATCTCGGCACCTGGCGCAGCCTACCCGCTTGATCAATATAACATTTGGGAATACGACCTTGCCAGCCCCGGTGACATCGATGGGGACGGAATAGACGATGCAACAGAATACAACAGCATGCCCACGGACGCGCCGCTCAACTATGCCGAGGCCGTCGACCCATACGATGGAACGACATCTATTCCAGATGCCGAAACCTTCATGGAATTGGCTGTCGTCAATAATGTTGGATGGGCACCATTCTTAGACGATCAGCTCTACGTGAAGTTTGGCATCCTGAACCGAGACGGCCCAAACCCACAGGTTTACTTCATCAACAGCAATACCCACACAGTACACCCTGCTTTCTGGGCTGCAATCGGTGCGGAAGTCATAGGTGACGATTCCTCAGGTGAAATCGTCTTTAACCCCACGCAAATCAATCCAAACGGTGTCATCGGTGGGTACTCTTTCAACTTCTCCTTCGGTGACGCCTACGATTTTGAAGCGACGCAACGCACATATCAACTGTTGATTGCCAATATGCCCTTCCTCCAAAACAATATGAACCATTTCATCGGTGAGAATGACGAGGACGATTACCTCTATGATTACGCGGATGACTATGAAGGCTCAGGGATTGAGGTGGTGCTGGAATCCGAGGTTTTTGGCGACATTGATTACATCCCTCTGCACTTGGCCGAAGGGTATGGGTTCTTCAAGTACATGGAGGTCGATGAAACACCCGGTTCAAGGGACATCGTACTGTATGACGCCCTCCCGA
>CALGDB010000207.1 GCA_937884175.1 uncultured Flavobacteriales bacterium | reverse complement strand
GGGGATCAGGGTCAGGTGCACAACTAAGGTCTCCTCAGGGCATTCCCATTTCATCTGACGCACCGCCTCGATGTAGGGCAGGGACTCAATGTCGCCGACCGTTCCCCCAATTTCCGTGATCACGAAGTCGTAATTCGATTCGGCACCTAGGATCTGAACACACCGCTTAATTTCATCTGTGATGTGCGGGATGATTTGCACGGTCTTTCCGAGGTACTCACCTCGGCGTTCTTTGTCGATAACTGACTGATAAATCCGCCCCGTGGTGATGTTGTTGGCTTGGGTGGTCTGGACGTTCAAGAACCGCTCGTAGTGCCCCAAGTCCAAATCGGTTTCAGCCCCATCAACCGTGACGTAGCATTCGCCGTGTTCATAGGGGTTCAAGGTACCCGGGTCCACGTTAATGTAGGGGTCGAGCTTCTGAATGGTCACCGTGTACCCGCGCGCCTGAAGTAGTTTGGCCAGAGAGGCGCTGACAATCCCCTTTCCCAAACTCGAACTCACGCCACCGGTGACAAAAATGTAGCGGCTATTGCGCACAGTTTCCGGTCGCGAAGAGGTGGTGTCAGAAGGGTTGTTTTGAGGCATCGTCCCGTATATGAATACGGGATTCGAAGTTAGGGAGAAATAACAGGCGCGAAACCGCTGTGAACAACTTTTGGGCTCACGTGAATTTCGGAGTACTTACTTCAGGTTTTGGGTCAAGCGGTCCACCAACTTGAAGCCGCTGAACAGCTCTTGCGCAACAATGCGGAACAAGGTGTACACAGGTACTGCGAGTACCATGCCCAAGATGCCGGCTGCGCTACCTGCAATGCTGATGACAATGAAAATCTCCAACGGGTGCGCATGCACGCGGTTGGCAAATACCACCGGTTGGGTGAAGAAGTTGTCGACCAATTGAGCCACGGCAAAAATGAGCAAGCTTCCCCCAATGAGTGCGCCTGACGCGGTTGCTGGTCCGCTGATCACCACGAGTGTAACCCCAATTGCTGTGCCAGCAAGCGGCCCCAAGTACGGCACCAAATTACACAACCCAGCAAGCAGTCCAATTAGGAATGCGTGATCAGCCCCTACTAGCTGAAGTCCCACAGCAACAATGGTGGTGACAATGGACACTTGTATGACCAATCCTCCGAAATAACGCGTCAATAATTGGCTCGTCCGCTCCAAAATGGACTGAACCTTGGGCATCAGCTCATCCGGCGTGATGGCTTCAATCATGTTGCGAAAGAGCGCTCCGTCTTTCAAGAAGAAAAACGCCATAAAGACCACGGAGAAGACCCCAAAGAAGAGGCTGCCAATCTGTGCGAGCAACCCGCTTACGCGCTGCCCGAATTCCTCGAGTTTCAAGGACGATTCGAGTTCTTCCAAAATGTATTGGCTGTTGCTTTGGCCATCCCCGCTGAAGTTGATGGCTCCAAAGTGATCATCGAGCCATACCGTTCCGTGACCGGTGACGGAGGCCAGTTGATCAAAATCCAGTTTTTGCACCGCAGCGACTTGTTCATTTACGAGAGGGGCAAATAATTGAATGATGCCCAGCGCACTGCCAAAAAGAACCAGCATGCTGACTGCTGCGCCCACTGATGTTGGTAGCGACCGTTCTTTGATTTGGATTTTGCTCAAGAGGAGGACGATCGGCCTTCCGATGAAGCTGATGGCAACGGAGACGAGCAACAGCCCGACCAGACCTTTGAATTTCCAGAGGCCAATTGCAAGCAGGATGAATCCAAGAACACCAATTAGGTTGCGAAGAGAGGGTTTGGGGTACATGTTAAAGGTGTTGCGAATCAAAGGTACACAATGGGAATGATGAGTGTAGCTTATTTTTAGCATGGGCTAAAAACTTTATTTACCTTTGTAAAATGCTGCTTTCACCAAGCCAAGAGAATTACCTGAAGGCCATTTACAAATTGCAAGAGGACGACGGCATCGCCACCAACCAAGCCCTAGCTGCTATGGTAGAAGCTACGCCGGCTTCAGTGACCAACATGCTGCGCAAATTGACGGACACGGGCTACGTAGAATACGAGGCTTATCAAGGTGCAACCCTTACCTCGGCAGGTCGCAATCAAGCCGTTGCGTTGGTTCGGAAGCATCGGCTATGGGAAGTATTTCTGGTCGATAAACTCCAGTACGACTGGGACGCCGTACATGCCTTAGCCGAGGAGCTCGAACACATTGGTGGGGATGAGCTAATCAACCGGTTAGATGCATTTCTGGGGCATCCAGGGTACGATCCGCATGGCGATCCCATCCCCAATGCCAATGGGATCGTTCGGGTGCGGCAGCATGCTATAGCAGCGAGCGAAGCCTCGGTGGGTAATACGTTCCTAGTGTGTGGGGTGAAGGACAGTTCGAGCTTGTTTTTGCAGCACTTGGACAAGCTGAATATTGCATTGGGTAAAGCCTACATGCTGAAAGAGTGCCTTGAATTTGACAGAAGCGCGGTGTGGACCGAACAAGGGGGCTCCTGTACCAACGTTTCCAATGAAGTGGCAAAAAACGTTTTGATTCAATTGACCGATGCATAATTTGATGGAATGGATGGGTTCCCTTGGAGCCGTAGAAGCCGCACTCATTGCGACCCTATTCACTTGGATCATGACGGCGCTTGGGGCATCCCTGGTGTTTGTTTTCAGTGACATGCACCGAAAGTGGTTCGACAGCATGCTCGGGTTCACAGGTGGCGTCATGGTTGCAGCGAGTTTCTGGTCGTTGCTGTCGCCGGCTATTGAGATGTCACCGGGCGAGGGGTTCGCAAAAGTGTGGCCAAGCGCATTAGGTTTCGGTTTGGGTGCGCTTTTCATCTACGGATTGGATCGGTTGACGCCGCACTTGCATATCAACTTTAATAAGGATGAAGCGGAAGGTCCGCAAACGGACTGGCACCGATCGACCCTCTTGGTGCTGGCCATCACCTTACACAACATCCCGGAAGGACTGGCGGTGGGGGTATTGTTTGGCGGAGCGGCATTGGGTTTGGACGGGGCATCGGTTGGTGCGGCAGTTGCCTTGGCCATTGGCATTGGTATTCAAAACCTCCCGGAAGGTTTCGCCGTGAGTATGCCGCTGCGGCGTCAAGGTGTGAGTGCCCCGCGTTCACTGTGGTTTGGTCAATTATCAGCAGTTGTTGAACCGGTCGCCGCGATAATTGGAGCAGTGGCGGTGCTGCAAATGCAAGTCATCCTTCCGTATGCACTGGCTTTTGCCGCCGGGGCGATGATTTATGTGGTTGTGGAGGAAGTCATTCCCGAAACGCAACGCGATAAGTACACGGACTTCGCTACCTTGGGTTTCATCGGCGGCTTCCTAGTAATGATGTCGCTT
>CALGDB010000206.1 GCA_937884175.1 uncultured Flavobacteriales bacterium | reverse complement strand
AAACGTCTCGGTCGTCGCACTGTCTGATGACCACACCTGCGTCCAAATCACCTCGCCGGTCACGTCGTCTTCCGATTTGAATTCAAGCACCAATTCGTCTTCGCCCGGATCTGGTGCATTGCCCCTTCCACCCCCTTGCACATAGAACATGAGGTGAATGTTGGACTCCGGAAAGTACCCATTGAGCGCGATGGGCATGGACGTCAAGGTGTCGGCCCAATCGGGCGTATTCACCTCGACAAAATTGTACGGGTAGCCCGTCCGGTCCAGCCCGTCCAAGGTCGCACATCCGATGGTTGGCGCATTCAGCGCGTAGGTGGACGTGATGCGGGCCGAACCCGACTCCCACCGCTGATACGCTTCGAAGCCTTCGAAACCCGGACTGGGCATGGAAGGCGTCGAAAAGTCGTCAAAAAACGGAATCGACAACGCAGCACCTCGCGCCCCTGCGCGGAGCCGCCGCGGCTCCTCATCGGTATCGTTCATCATCGGCACGGCCACCAAGTCACGTTCGGATTCGTGGGTTGACGCTGGCATTTGAGCAGCAACGGGCTGCAGCGCCCATGCAGCGGTAAAGCCCAAAAGCAACAGGTGCTGCCTCCAAAAGCAAATGGTCATAGCACGGTTCTCATTCCAATTTTGCATGCCTTAATTCTATTCTGTTCTTCCTCGATCCCACCGCAAGCCGAGGTATAAATCCAATTCAGTTCCAGCCGGCACGCCCTTGTCTCGCGTCGGCAGCAGGTGCTGCTCAAGCACTTTCGCGCGGACGGTATCACTCGCGTCTTTCACCGATTCCGAAAATTCCACAAGGCCCACACTCAATTTGGCTTCCAACAAAGCCGTTCGCGCCTCCTCCAGCGTGAGTCCCTTAACATTCGGCACACCCACCAACTCACGCGTTGTCGTTCCAGAAATCAAGACCACCCGGGTCCCTTTTGGACGACGATCGTCAGCTGACAGCGTCTTGCCACGCTCGTCTTCTATCCGAATCACGCGCCCCACCAAGGCCACGTTGGGCTCAAATGCCTCCTCCACTTCAAAGCCCTTGTTCTCCAGAATGATGCGGGCGATGCCGGGATCCTGGCCCTCCTCAATTCCGAGTCGTTCGTACGGAGGTGTGCTGCGGTACGTGGTCAAATAAACTTTGCGACCAGCCTTGATTTTGGATGCGGCGGGCGGTACTTGATCGATGACCTCGAACGGCCGGCCATTGCGGCTGTAGATGCTGTCCAGATGCACTGGGATGAGTCCCAACGCTGCCAATTGCTCAGAGGCTTCCTGCAACGTCGCACCTTTCAACGCTGGCATTTCCCTGGTGGATCCCGGCTGGGTGTAAACTTTCAAATAAATCCACAACCCACCCAACAGCACCATCCATGCGATTCCGATCCGGAAAGCCGTGCGGAGAAAGGAACGGCTGAAGATGTAGCGAAACCATTGCTTCATGCGTTCACCAACGTGGATTGCTCGGAAATGGTATGCTGCGTGCACATCACGCCCCAAGTTAACCCATCAACTCCTCTTCCAAGGCATTATCAAAGGTATTTCGCCACTCTTCGCAGAATCCAAAATGCGTGTTGTCAACGACGATTTTGCCCTTTGTCACGTGACCGAGCAGCACAATCGGCACATCGAATTCTTCGATGATATCGAGCAGGCGATCCTGCTGGGTTTCTTCGCAGCTCACCACGATGCGGCCCTGTCCTTCTCCGAACAAGAACGCATCCAAGCGGATGTCATCGTCTGTTACCACGTCGAACCCAAGGCTATTCGGCATGGCCATCTCCAGCAGGCTCACAAATAAGCCGCCATCGGCCACGTCGTGGGCGGCGCGAATGCAACCCCGTTCGATGGCCTTCAGCACGCAACCTTGCACCTTGCCTTCAGCTTCCAAATTGAAATGAGGAGCCGGCGACCGGTCAACCCCTGCAATGCTGACGAGGAATTCCGAAGCGTTGATGCAATTGGTGACTTCGCCGAGCAAGAAGATGAGTTCTCCCTTCTCTTTGAAATTGAGCGACATGTGGTTGGCGCGGTCCTCGATGACACCGACCATGCCGATGGTTGGGGTCGGGAAAACGGCCACGGCTGAGCCGTCGGGCTGAGCAGATTGATTGTAAAAACTCACGTTTCCACCCGTCACCGGCGTATTGAAGTGGCGGCACGAGCGGCCCATGCCTTCGATAGCCTTGACAAACTGCCAGTACACCTCCGGGTTGTACGGGTTGCCGAAATTCAAGCAGTTGGTGATGGCACTGGGTACCCCACCGGAGCAACTGATGTTACGGGCGGCTTCGGCCACAGCAATAGCAGTCCCGATTTCTGGATCCATTTCCACGTAACGCGCGTTGCAATCCACGGTGAGCGCCAAGGCCTTTTTGGTGCCGCGCACGCTGACCACACCCGCATCAGAGGGTCGGTTCGTGCTGCGGTTGATGGTACCCACCATGCTATCGTATTGTTCCCACACCCACTTTT